>JACXUD010000289.1 GCA_014764025.1 Campylobacterota bacterium
AGCGTTGACGGCGACACTTCGACAAACGATACGGTAATGGTTCTAGCCAATAAAAAGAGCGGTGCTTACGATAGAGAGGCCTTTAAAGAGGCACTTCATAAGATAATGCACTTCTTGGCTCTTGAGATGGTGCGCGACGGCGAAGGGGCGACGAAACTTGTTACCTATAAAGTAAGCGGCGCGGCCGACAACCGTGAAGCCGAGATCGTTGCAAAAGCGCTTTCGGATTCGTTGCTTGTTAAAACGGCACTCTTTGGCGAAGACCCGAACTGGGGGCGTATCGCCTCTACGGTAGGCGCTAGCGGCGTGGAAGCTTATGAAGAGAAGCTGACTATATGGTTTGATGAGCTTTGTGTCTATGAGCGCGGAGTGATCCACTTTGATGCGGCTATGGAGACAAAAGCGGCGGCAGTGATGAAACAGCCGAAATTCACGATCTCTTGTGACTTGGGTGTGGCTGATGGAAGCTACACTGCCTATGGGTGTGATCTTGGACATGAGTATGTCAAGATCAATGCGGATTACAGAACGTAATTCACATGCCAAAAAGAGAGGATTAGCTTCGATAATCCTCTTTGAACTTCACATAGCGTGAGGCAGAGGCGTAGAGCTCTTTGACCTCTTCATCGCTCAGTTCGCGCACCACCTTTGCCGGGCTTCCCATGATAAGCGAACGAGGCGGGAATATTTTGCCTTTTGTCACAAGCGCTCCCGCACCCACTATCGACTCCTTACCGATAACCGCACCATCTAAAATCGTCGCACTCATTCCAATGAGGCAAGCATCTTCGATTGTGCATCCGTGAAGCATTACTCGGTGGCCTATGGTAACGTCGTTCCCGATGATAGTCGGATTACCGTCACTTCTATCGCTCTTTTTGTAGTGGGTGACATGTACCATTGAGAGGTCTTGAATATTGACGCGATCTCCGATCTTGATATAGTGTACATCGCCGCGAACGACGCATCCAAACCAGATAGAGCAATCTTCACCGCAGGTGACCTCGCCGATCACGTCCGCCGATGGAGCGATCCATGTGCGTTCACCTAGATTAGGGGTATATTCTTTAAATTTGTGTATCATCTTAGCTCTCTATAAAGAGTCTTGAGACCAACTGCTGGATTTGGTTGGTGTTCTCTTTTTTGGTCGCTTTTTCGATATTGCTGACATACTCTTCAAGATATTTATGGCTGTTGACATTATTCTCGTCAAACGCCACCTTTGAGTAGTTCCCTTCGCTATCAAGCAGATGAGAGAGGCGGGTATCGGAGCATTGAAGTTTGAGTATCTGAATGATCTTTTCGCGTGAAGCTTCATCTTTGATAGCCGTTAAGAGTTCGATTCTTCGGGTAAGGTTACGCGGCATCCAGTCTGCACTCGATATATAGACCTTGGCGGCATCGTTTTTAAAATAGAAGGCTCTCATATGTTCAAGGTACTTTCCTACGATCGAAACGACTCTGATATTTTCACTTACACCCGGAATACCCGGTTTGAGACAACATACACCCCGTACGATAAGATCGATCTTGACGCCTGCTTTGCTTGCCTGATAGAGTGCACGGATGACGTCATCATCCACGAGGGAGTTGACCTTAGCGATGATCTGCCCGTTCTCGCCGCGTCTTGCTTCGTTTTGAATTAATGAAAGTAGTTTCGGTTTGATCTGTGAAGGGGCCATATAGAGTTCGTTGAGCTTTCCTTTCTTGCTAAACCCGGTGAGGAAGTGGAAGAAGCGTGTTAGGTCGTTCGTGATCTCGTCCTTGCTTGTCA
>JACXUD010000060.1 GCA_014764025.1 Campylobacterota bacterium
AACGGAAATACAGAGGCCGGAGCGACGGTGGTGATAACACTTGCCGGTGTTGTAGTTGGGCAAGCAGTGGCAGATGAAAACGGTGATTACTCGGTTACAACCGATGCACTTACAGACGGTACGCATACATTGACTATCACGGCAACCGATGAGGCCGGCAATAGTATCACAACGACTCAAGAGGTGACAATAGATACTGCTCTAACTGATGCAAGCTCGTTGGCAATTACCAATATCGTCGATAATGAGGGCGATTATTCATCCGTTACGATAAGCGGTACGGGTGCAGAAGCCGGCAACACGATTACGATTTATGATGAAGACGGCATAGCGGTCGCTGCAACAGAGGTTGATGCAGAGGGCAACTGGAGCGCAGATATTTCGAATTTAAGCGGTACACAAATCAATGATAATGAGTTCTTCAGCGTAACCGAAAGCGATACGGCAGGTAACGTAACGGCTCAAGTCGATACAACGCACTACTGGCACGGAACATACGCCAATGCAGAGACTGAAGCGAGTGATGACTATGTCTTTATGGGACATGGAAATGATAAAGTCGAGATCAATGATGATGACATAAATAATGAACTTGTCATCGATGGCGGAAGCGGCAATGATACTGCCCTCTTTGATGGCAATTATGCAGACTACACAATCACGACGAATGAAGCCGGAGATATAGTCGTCACAGAGTCTAACGGTGATGTGAACGAGCTTAGAAATATAGAAACTATCGAATTCGCTGATGGCAGCTATGATGTCTCATCGGGTGTATACACTTCATTTGATGCTGGAGCCGATCCGGTTAGTGCAGAGATTAGCGTAGGCGATGCGGTAGAGAATATGACCCAAGTGGTTGATACCGAAGCTATGGCGGCACAGGGAATCACGCAAGGAGAAGACGGCAACTACTACGAGACGACGTATGCCGAGACTGCGAAATTGATGAAAACCGAGACTATAGAAGTGGGTGTTGCAAAAGAGATCCGCCTTGACGATGCACCTGATCATGGTGTTGTCGAGATCCAAGGCAGCGATGGCAGCTGGTCACGTATGGTCGTAGGTCAAGAGTACAGTGCCGAGAGCAATGTTAGATTTACGCCTGATTCGAGCGCTATGGATGCAACGAGAGATATTAAAATAGGTACATTCGGAGATAACATCGGTCTCAAAAGCTTTACCGAAAAAGCGGATGTAAGCGATTGGGGTGAAGTGAGCCGTGACGGTAAAAGCGTTACCTTTACCGATGGCGATCTAAGCGTTACGACAACGGTTGTTCAAAATGGAGCAAACCAAGTTTTAGGTGCTTACAACAAATCTGGAACCTCTGATGGTGCGGGAATCGGGGATGCTGATGCGGCAGGGCTCAGCCAAGGTGAGACGATGGTTGTTGCTATATCAGGCCAAGACGTCAATCAAGTGGTATTCCAGCTTGACGGCTTGGGCGGCTATTTTGATGCCAGCAGTTCACATGCCACACAGGTACTTGTGACGGCGTATGATGCGAACGGAAACGTGATCGATGCACAAGGCGGCTATAGAGAGTCGGGCAATTATGAGGATACGTATGAGTTCACGACGACGGTACCGGTTGCGAGATTTGAGCTTACTACAACGGGAAGCAATGGTAATTATGTCGTTCAGAATATGACACTCTCAAAAACTATCGTCGATGAAGTGAAATTCACCGCGATCGCCGAGGACGGTACGGAGCTCTCCGTCACAAGCGACGTAAATATCCAGCGAGGGATGGGAACTACCGATATAACTCAGTTGCTGCCGGTCTCTGATGAACCTATGACAAAAAATATCAAAGTGGTGAATCTAGAGGCTATGGAAGCTAAAGGGGCAATATTGATAGATGGTACATGGGTCGTCGAGACAGGAACGCAAGAGGTCGAACCGCCGATGATGGATGTCGTAGAGTCATATACCTATCCACTCGATATCACTGCGGCACTCAGCGATACGGACGGAAGCGAGACGCTCAGTGTCGTTATCACGGGTGTTCCTGAAGGAGCGACTCTGAGCGAGGGTATCAATAACGGTGACGGTACATGGACGATCACGGTCGATGAGGGTGCGACTTCGATAAGTCAATCGATCTCTATTACGGTTCCGGCAGGAACAGAGAGCTTCTCGTTAGGGCTTCAAGCAACATCGACGGAGGTTACGACGCAAGATAGCGAAACGGTAAGCACTCAGGTCGAGATTACATCTCCTTTAAGTATGGATATGCAAGAGGAGGAGAGTGTAGAAGATGTAGCAGAGGAGCCGAGCATTGAAGAGAGTGAAGCCGAGATAGAGTATGTGAGCATAGATCCTATCATGATGGTTGACGATGCCGCAAACGATGCAGCCGGAATCTATCAAGGCAGCGACGGCAACTACTATACGAATGAGACGCAGAGAGTCGAGAGCGATGATAAATCAATCATCAATAAAGGTTCTCACGACTCCGTATCGATTCAAGGTGTCGCAAACGAGATAACGATAGATGCAAAAATAACCGGAAAAGCTGCAGGTGTCGTACTCTTCTTGGATAGCGAAGGCAACGAGATCGGTTCGCAGTCGCTCTCTAACGGTGAACACTCATACAGCTGTAATCATGAATTCGCATCGGTGCAGATCGAGTCAACCGGAAAATCAGCGATTCAGATCAACGGATACTCGATCGAATCTGTTGTCGCTACACCTGCGGAAGCGATCATGAAAGTAGATGTGGAAGCGATGGCGGAGCTAGGCGCTGTTTATGAGAACGGCGAATGGTTGGTTCCAAGCGGAAGTGTTGCAGAGAATGCAGCTGTAGATGAAGGTGAAACTTTTGAATATGAAAATATACAAAATAGTAGTCACTATACACGAGATAGCGATTATACCGATGAAGTGCTTGAAACAGGCGATGGTAGTGACACGATAAGAGTCAACGACGATATTGACGACGGCAGAGTGGTGAATATGAACGATGGAGATGATAGACTCTTTGTCGGTGATGATCTGCAAAACGGTTCTGAGGTCAATATGGGCAGCGGAGACGATAGCGTAGAGGTCGGCGGAGAGCTCGATGATGCCTCTATCAATATGGGTGAGGGTGATGATAGTGTCAACATCGAACGTATCATAGATGAGTCTAGAGTCGATATGGGCGATGGCGATGATAGCGTAACGATCAATGACGTATCCTCATCGTTTGACGGTAGTGTAGATCTAGGCGCAGGAGACGACACGCTTACCTTGGGTGATGATCTCAAAGGCAGCGAAGGACTCTTTGGCGGCGGTGAGGGGTATGATACGCTCGTCTTTGAGGGTGATATGAATATCGATATGAGTGCACTCGAGGATAACTCGTTTAGCAACTTTGAATCGATCGATCTTGGTGAGGGTACACAACACCTTTCACTCTCGCTTGATGATGTACTTGATATGACCGACAGTGACAATCTGCTTCGAATCGACGGAGAAGCGGGAGATACGATCTCGCTCGATACCATTGCGGATGGCGTAGGCGAGTGGACGCTGGGCGACTTTAAAACAGACCTTGAGACAGGACAGACATATCAAGAGGTTACGGGTCAGGTCGATGATCAAACCGTAACGGTAGAGGTAAGTACGAATATTACGATAGAGCACTAATGTGATAGTCACCAATAAAGATAAAAAGATCGTACAGATCGATCGCTTTAAACTCCAAAAGCCGCTTTTGCACAGCGGTTTTGGAATGCTTTATCATGCAAAAGATATAAAGAAGTCGCAGAACTCTTATGTCGTGAAACTCTTAGACAATGCACTCGATATTCACGAGATACATGCACAAGTCGAAGCATTGAAGCTTTTAAATGGTTCTTCTCTCTTTGCGGAAGCCTATCTAAGCAAAAGGGTCATGAATAAATTCTATATCGTGTATGAAGCGCCTGACTCATTTTTAAACGATCTTGATGAGCCGATGAGCGAATCTTCGGCATGTGAAATGCTCCTATCGCTTTTGAAGCAACTGAGGTATCTTCATGCGAACGCTCTTATGGTCATGGGACTGGATGAGCGCGTAGTTATCAATCATAAGGGGCACTTTTCGATAGCAAGCTGGGCGATTACGAAAAAGAGCATAGAGCTAAAAGAGAAGATAGAGAGTTTGGAGTGCCGCTATTATGCGCCCGAACATCTGGGATATAGACATTACGATGTATCCGATATCTATAGACTCGGAGCTATTTTTTATAAAGCTCTCGGCGGTAGAAGCATGGGTGAGGGTGATGAACAAAAAGAGATTTCGAAGGTGCTCTTTAGATCGAAATACGGTTTTGTCAAACAAGAGCCGCATATAAGCGACAAGAGCTATAAGCTTATTTGCTGGATGATGCAAAAAGAGATATACAATAGGCCTACTATCGAACAGATTGAGGCCTATTTGGCTCATCCCTATTCGATAGATATTCACATGCCAAAAGAGGTGGTCGATGCATTTGAATCGCCGTTGCAAAGAGTCTATTATCTCGCTCAAGAGGGTGTAGGTGTAGCTCAAAAGATCTATGCAGAGTATTGTAGGTCTAAAGAGGATTACATACAGATGCAGAAGTGGTATCTACATGCTTGCGAGCATGGTTCGTACGACGCTAAGTACGAGCTTGGAGTATGCTACAAAAACGGCATCGGATGTCATGTCGATCTCCATAGAGCCTATGAGATCTTTTTAGAACTCTCATACTACGGACATGCAGATGCCATCTACAATCTGGCATTGATGATCGAAGAGGGCAAAGCGGTCTATTCGGATATGAAGCTTGCAAAACGATACTATAAGAAGGCTGCCTATTTCGGTTCAAAAAAAGCCTATATCAAGCTCAAAGAGTTTGATGAGTAAAACTCGGTAATCCGAGTTTTTGGCATGTGAAACTACTTCAGTAAAAGAACCAATGAGAGTCGGTCGTTTACATGAAGCTTTGTAAAAATAGAGCTGACATGGGCTTTAACGGTTCTGGTCGTTATATTGAGCACCTGAGCGATCGCTTCATTCGTGAGACCCTGTAAAATATGGGTAACGACCTCTATCTCTTTGTCACTCAGACGTTTCTCAATCATCTCTTTGGCATCCCTGCTCATTAAAGATTCATTCTTGCTTTTTGCCATAAAGGCCGTCAATTCGGGATAGGTCCATATTTTCCCCTCAAGAACCGTTTTGATGAGTTGAGAGTAGTGGTGCGTGAGCATACGCGAGTTACCGTATGCCTTCACGCCGTGCGATATGAGCATTTTGCCCGTCAGAAGCTCGGGAGCTCTCTCAAGAACCACGCTATATTTTGGAAGCGAATTTGAGGCTATCAGGCGATTGATATCGTTGGCAACCGTGTCGTAGTCGGCAACAAGAATAAAATCCTCTTGCATCTTGAGAGTGTTTTGCAACGCCTCAATTTCGTAGCAGGCATCAAACAACTCTATGCCGTGGCGCTCTTTCCACTCAGTGACCGTATCGATGTTGGTGCTAAAGAAAACGATGTACATAGGTGCCTCATCTCTCTGTGAATACATACTGTTTTGATTTGAGTATCGGTTTGAGAATATACTGCATGACGCTCTTCTTCCCGGTTACGATATCGACGCTGACCGTCATACCCGGAATAATATGAAGCGGATGCTCCTCGCTTCCAAGGTAGTTCTTATCGGTCTCAACGGTAATAAGATAGAAGGTGTTCTCTTTATTATCCGTTATAGTATCGGGTGATATGTTCGTCACTTTACCTACAAGACCGCCGTGAATGGCAAAATCATAAGCCGATACCTTCACGTTGGCCTCTGCACCCGGATGGATAAAGGCGATATCGCTTGGTTTTATCTTTATCTCAAGAGCCAGCTTTTTGCTCGTAGGAACGATCTCGACCAAATCGGCACCGGGCTTGACAACCCCGCCTATAGTGTTGATGTAGAGCTTTTGAACGATACCGTCAACGGGCGAGCGCACCATCGTACGCTCTACCTGATCGGAATAGGCGATCTGCTGCGCTTCCAGCCGTGCCATTTCGGCCAAAACCTCATTGAGCTCTTTTTTGGCATTGTTGATAAAGAGCTGCTTTTGCTCGACCCGTTTGTTTCTAAACTCCGTGATGGCCGAAGATAGTCTCGGCAATGAGAGCTCTGTCGCTTCGATAGTTTGGATGATGTCGTTCTCTTCGCGTTTAAGTTTTAAGAAATCGACTTTAGATTTGACCCCTTCATGCACCATAGGAGCGGTCATCTCTATCTCCTCTTTGACGTATTCAAGTGATTTTTTAAGGGCATCGATCTTAGCGACTGCTTCGCGGTATTCACTCTTTTTCTGTTCGATCTGCTCTACGATGGTATTGTCTTTGGCAAGCATCTCGATACGGTTAGAGTCATAGAGACGTTTTGCAAGACGGATCTGGGCAATAAACTCACTATCGTCGGTCTCGACCGATTCAAAAGGGGTCTCGTTCGCCTCTGCGTTTAGGCGAAGTGATTTGGCTTTAAGCTCATAGAACTTCATCTCGTTCGTTCGAGAAGTAGAGACCGATTTTGAGTTGTTGATCTTCAAAATGATCTCGCCGGCCTTCACGCTTTGACCTTCGTGAATCAAAATAGAGTCAACGATACCACCCTCAAGATTCTGAATGATCTGGTTCTGCCCGTAAGGTACCGCTTCGCCGTCACCGCGGGTGATCTCGTCGATCTCGGCAAATGAGGCCCAAACGATAAATGCGAAGATGGAGAAGAGCCAAATTTTCAAGACACTGCTTGTTTTTGAAGGGGTACGCTGAAGTACGGCCGCGCTAAGGCTCTGCATGAACTCATAATCTTTTTCCGTGTATTCGAGAGGTTTGTTGTTACTGTTCTTTTTCAACTTTTGTGTCCCCCGCCTTGAAGTTTCAGAAGCGCCTCCTCTTTTGGCGCGTCGATGACGATTTTACCCTCATTCATAACAATGACACGATCGACGATTTTAAGTAGGTTCATCTTTTGTGTAACAAGGATGGATGTGACCCCTTTTAGGCTCTTGTCAAGATTCTCCAAAAGTCTCGCCTCGGTGATCTGATCCATTGAACTGCTCGGTTCATCAAGCAGCATGATAGGAGCATTAAGTAAAAATGCTCTTGCTACGCCGATACTTTGGCGTTGCCCGCCCGAGAGCCCTTGCCCGCGTTCACCGATTGGCATCTCATACCCTTTAGGATGTTTTTTGACAAACTCTGCCGTACCGCTTATCTGGGCGGCACGGATCATAGCCGCATCGCTTGCGTGAGTTGCTCTAAAGGTGATGTTGTCTTTGACGGTGCCTCTAAAGAGCATGACCTCTTGAGAGACATACCCCATGTGTTTTCGTAGATCTGCCGGGTCTATCTGTTTTATATCGATGCCATCAATCAATATCTGCCCGCTATCGGGTTCAAAGAGCCCCAAAATCAGTTTTTGTATCGTACTTTTTCCTGAACCGATACGCCCGATGATGGCAACATGCTCTCCCGGACGGATCGTAAAAGAGACGTTCTTAAGTACGGGAACATCGGTATTTGGATAGGTAAAGGTGACATCCACGAATTCGATAAGTCCGCTAAAGTCGGGGCGCTCGACGAATTTTTTGCCGGCAGGTCGTTCGCTCGGCTGCGAGATGATCTCGTTGAGCGTCTCGTAAGAGGTTTTCGTATCTTCAAAATTGGTAAGCAGAGCCGCAACCTGTCCCATAGGCGAGAGCGTACGAGAAGTGAGGATGACTATAGCGATTAGTCCCCCCATGGAGAGTTCGAACGCCTGGATCATATAGACCCCGTAAACAATGATAAGAACCGTATTGAGCTGGATAAGCAGCTGCGTTACCGTCGGGATCGATGCCGAGAGGAGTCTTGAGTTCAAGCTCTTTGTTGCTATTTCGCCCGTGGACTCCTCCCATTTCCACTGTATTTGGCTCATTGCGCCGAGTGTTTTGAGTGTTTCGATATTGTTGAGTGCCTCTATAAGAATAGAGCTCTTTTTCGCACTTGCTTCGTGGGTACTCTCTATGCTGTCGCGCAGCGGCTTTTTGATAAAGAGGGCATAGCCTATGATGGCAAAGGTCGTAAGCAGCGGGAAATAGACGATCGAACCGCCGATGTAGCCGATGACAACCAAGAATATGATAGCAAAAGGGAGGTCGATGACCGCCGCCATCGTTGCATTGGTTAAAAATGAGCGGATAGAGTCAAAATCTTTGAGATTGCTTGAGAATGAACCCACACTTGCAGGGTGGTGTGCCATTTTGAGGGAGAGCACCTTCTCGAAGATGATGCTCGACATGATGATGTCGCTTTTTTTCGCGGCTGTTTCAAGCAGATAGGTACGCGTGAACTTTAAGAATGTGTCGATCACATAGACTACCGTTACACCTATGGCAAAGACCCAAAGCGTCTCCGTGGCATTGTTCGGAACGACGCGGTCATAGACGTTCATGGTAAAGAGCGGCGATGCCAAAACAAAAAGGTTGATGAGAAGCGATGCATAGAGGACGTCTTTATATATCCCGCTAGAGAGTTTGATGGTGCTCCAGAACCAATGTTTTTGGTTGATGTGCAGGGTTCGAGAGTTTTCATCACTATACTCGAAGGCCTTTTTTATCATAAAGGCAAAACCGATGTACTCATCCTCTAGGTCTTCCATATCGACCCACTGCTCGATAGCCTCTTCTGCCGGCATGATTATCTTGACTTGGGAACGGTCTTCGTTGAAGCGGTCAACGATACAAGCTCCTTGGTTCGAGAGAAGGATGATCATCGGCAGCTGCAAAGGCGAGATCTGAGAGAGAGGGCGCTTGATAAGACTCGATTTGAGTCCGGCACGCTCTGCAGCGCGTGAAAAGAGCCCTTTGGCATTGTTGATCGAAAAGAGCTCAGGCGCTTCGGCCCCCGGCTCGATAGGCAGTCCCGCAGTTAGGGCTTCTGCGGTAAAAGGTTTGTGATACATCTTTGTAAAGAGCACCAAAGAGTCTAAAAGTGCATCCATTCTTAAGTTATCGGCATTAGTGAGCAGCATTAAGTACCTTCATCCTAATTTTTATATTTTTTTACAATAATATCGACACGGTTGTTTTGGGCAGTACCGTATGAGCTCTCATTCGTGAAGAGCGGTGCTTTGTCGCTATAGGAGCGAAATGAGATCGCCTCCTCCAGCGCTCCCGCGGCGACAAGGCGATCTTTTATTAGCAGGGCTCTTTCATTGCAAAGAGTATTACGTATCTCCTCGGTGAGGGAGGGGTTGTCGATATTTGATAACAGATCGAATCTCATTTTAGAGATATCCAAGGTCGTGAGCTGTCTGATAAGGTTGTCGAGGTTCTCTTCGCCCTCGCTTGT
>JACXUD010000061.1 GCA_014764025.1 Campylobacterota bacterium
TTTCTCATCATATCTCTCTTAGGCTATCTTTCTATGGCGCGAAGCGAGCACGATCGCCAAGAAGATAATAAAGTAGGTTATCGGTACAAAATCGGGTACCGGAACCGGGTCACCCTTGGCGTATGAGTGCATCCCCGCCAAGTAGTAGTTCACCCCGAAATAGGTCATCAGAACCGATGTAAACGAGAGAAGCGAAATAACGGCAAAATTAAACTCGCTGTATATCGGCTTGATAAAGCGGATATGCACCACGACCGCATAGAGCAGGATTGTCACAAGAGCCCACGTCTCTTTCGGATCCCATCCCCAGTAGCGCCCCCAGCTCTCGTTCGCCCAGACACCGCCCAGGAAGTTCCCGATGGTAAGCAGCACGAGCCCCACCATAAGCGTCATCTCGTTGATGGCGTTGAGCTCTTTGATAGAGCTTGAGATACGCTCTTTATTAGCAGGGTTTGCCATGATAAAGAGGATGATGACTATAAACCCAAGCAGAGCGCCAAGACCCAAGAAGCCGTAGCTTGCCGTGATCATGGAGACGTGGATAGAGAGCCAATAGGAGTTAAGCACGGGCACAAGATTCGTTACCTGCGGGTCCATCCAATTCAGATGCGCCACAAAGAGTATTAGAGCCGTCAATATCCCCGTAGATGCCACCGTCATGCCCGAGCGTTTGGAGAAGATAAATCCCGCCAAGACCGTCGCCCAAGCGATGTAGATCATCGACTCATAACCGTCCGACCACGGAGCATGACCGGAGATATACCAGCGAAGGCCAAGCCCGAAGGTATGTGCGACAAAGAAGAGCCCTAATAGGCCAAGAGAGAGTTTTGTATAGATATCTAGATTGAAGCTTGGCTTGAGTATCTTCACGAAACTGAGTATCAAAAGCACAAAACCTACGACAAGATAGAGCGGAAAGAGGCGCTCGAAGATATTAGCTTCGTTATAGAGCATCTCTGCGGCTATCTTGCTTTGAGACGGATAGACCTCATGCCCATAAAAGCTCTGATACTCGGCGATCTTTGCCAGTGCTTTGTCAGCCTCGTCCCATTTGCCGCTTTGCAGCGCACCATCAACGGCATTGAAGTAGTCGATAGCTATAGCGCGCACCTTCTCGCCCTCTTGGATATCGAACTCGCTCAGCGCATCGATGGTCGCGAACCACTTGTTGTTCTCATCGTTAGGTTTTGGCCAGATGCGCACCAATGAGCCCGTAAAGACCATATAGGCGATATTGACGCGCTCATCGACCTTTAAAACTGCCTTATCGAAAGTGTTGCGGTATTTGGGCTCTTTACGCACTGCCTCTTCGACATATTGCGCCAGCTTGTAACCGCGCATATTGAGCGGGTCTTCAAAGAACTGCCCGAACGAGAGGCTCTTCGCATCTATTTTCACGCCGATGATCTTATTGATCTCTTGATCTTTCGTGTAGATGATCTTCATATCACGGTAGATGTCGGGGCGGATCATCATCCCTAGAATCACCTGGTTTGCATCAAGCGTATACTCCCCCAGGCTCAAATGATTGCTCTTATACATCTTGGTCAGTATCTCGTTTGCCAAAGTATCAAGCGGTTTCATACGCCCGCCGCTGTCTTGCACCACAAGCTCTGCGAACTTTTTGGCATGTGAAATATCAAATGCAACGATGGTTTTGATGGATGGATCAAGTTCAGAAGCATTCAGCGACGTATTTGCAGAGATCGAAACGATCAGCGCAGCTGCGAATGCCCCGGCAGAGAGGCTATGTTTTTTAGCACGTTCCGAGAGTTTTGCAAAACGGTTCTCGCGCGAGAAGAGGCTCCAGAACATCCCAAGAGCCAAGAGCGCATAGCCGATATATGAAGGGAGCGTTCCCGGATCGTGATTGACCGAGAGCACCGTACCAAGCTCGTCTTGGTCGTATGAGGCTTGAAAGAAGCGGTAGTTCTTATGCTCTAAAATATTGTTCATATAGATGCGATAGGGCATGTGAATATCATCCGCTCTGTCTATGAGTTCCACTTCGCTTGCGTATGAGGATGGGCTCATCGAACCCGGATAGCGCTCTAACTGAAAATCAAGCAGTTTGATCTCAAATGGGAGTTTTATCATCTTTGAGCCATAACCCACCAAGATATTGACGCCGCCAAGCTCTAAAGAGTGCGCTTGCGCCAATGTTCCCGCTTTGCCGCTCACCATGATCTCTTGGCTCTCTTCGCCGACACTTACGCTAAAGCGAAGTACGTCTTGGGCTTGGCTTTTTGCTTTTGCATTTGGATTTGAGACGATTTTTGTGATAGCTTTTTCATAGAAGTTGCGCAGTACAAAACTGCTGCCCTCCATAGTATAGAGTGTTCTTGATTCAAGAGGCTGCGTCTGTGCCCCAAGCTCACCTTTTGAGCCGTCATCCATCTTCATGTACTGCAAAGGCTCCGTATGCGTCATCATAAGCTTTCCATCGACGAGCAAGAGCTTGACAACCGGCTTTGCAAAGCTCGCGTTGGAGTTAAAATCGATAACGATCGAGTCGCTCTCGAAACTCTCCCCCTCTTTGAGCACGATCGCCTCTCCCATTCCCGATGACGTGACCATCATCTGTGCGACAGGTTTACCGTTTGGATCCTCCACGATACTCTCTATAGCATCATGGATATACTCCGTAAGCTCGATCTCTACGCGTTTACCCGATACGTCGAGTACGTGGTGAAAAGCGTTGTTACCTCTTTTTGAGAGATAGACCGCCTCTGAGATCTCTTTACTTACCCCTTCGCTTTGGGCATTGAGCGTAATAAAGCTATCCGAACTGATGATAAAATCTGAGCTAAGCCCCTCACGGATATGCATCGTTCCTTCAAAACCGATATACCTCGTGATGGCGGCTCCGACCAAAATCACCAAAAAGGCCGCATGAAAGATGAATATGGGCGCTTTTTTAAGGGTGTACATCTTGAAGTTATAGATATTCAAAAGAAGATTGAGTGCCAAAAGCCCCAACAACACCTCGAACCATCTTGCGTTATAGACCTCTGCTTTGGCGGTGATTGTGCCGTAGTCGTTTTCGATAAAAGTTGCATAGCCGATCGAGAATGCAAAGATGAGCATCATGAGAGCCATACTTTTCATCGAGCCTAGAAGTGAGAGGAGTTGTTTCATGCGTAAAGCCTTCATAAGACCTTCGTGACAAAGGGTCTTTTTGATAAAAAAAGGATTTTACTCAAACAATGCTAACACACGGTTAAAGAGGCTTAAAAGGCGTACTGCAAACGACCTTGGATAAGTTGCAATCTTCCGTCGTAGCGATCGCTTTTGGGCTCGGCGACAACATAATTGATCATCGCTTTGAACTCATTATTGATGTAGTAGTTCAAACCGAAATTGTAATCCCTCTGCGTTCCGCCGAGTTCGTCCTTGTCGTTAAGATTCAGATAGGAGTAGCGTGCGGCGAGCTCTAGGGCTCCTTTGGTTTTGATCCTTGCGATGGTAGAGGTATTTTGATTGAATCTCTTTTTATCTTTTGTCAAGAAGTAGCTTGCTTGAAGGTAGTACCCTTTGAAGGTGTAGTCGTTTAGCGCGTGCATGGTGCTTTGGATGTACTCCGCTTGAAGCCCAAGGCGTTTATAGATATAGAGCGCCTCTAAACCGAAATTCGTGATCGATTCGATATGCTTGACCCTTGTCGAGACGTAGTTGTCGTGGATCCAGTCCGACTCCGCTTTTTGATTGTAGCGGATCGAGGCATCGTTCATCGTTGCGTTCATGAACGAAAAGCCCGTAGAGAGCAGATGGTTCTTGTCTATCTCGTAGCAGTAGGTAAAGCGCCCGTAGAGACGATTGATAAACCCGGCATCGATATCAATGACTTCACGCTCATCGATAGAGTTTGTCAGATAGGCCAAAAAGAGATTGAACTGGTGATCCTTTTTGCCTCTGTGCAGCAGCAGCTCGACCCCCAATTTTCTATCTTCGTAAAAGGGGTCTAGCAGAGAGTTCTCCATAAAGGTGTTGTATTTTGAACTGCTATACCCCTCTAAACCAAAAGGCGGCTTGATATTGCCCGCTTTGATGCGGTATTTGAGCTTGAGATCTTTGATCTTTCCCTCATAGCCGATATAGAGATCCTTATAGTGGTTCCCCTCTAAAAAGCTGTACTCTATCTCATAGAAGAGATCTTTATCAAAAAAACTCCCCTCATGAGAGAGCCTCACCCTTCTCCACCCCATATCTGAGTATTTGCCCGGGTACGCGGTATCGATATAGGCGATATCATAAGTTAAATTGGCACCGAATCCGTAACGGTAGTCCCAATCCCCGATTCCCTCTTTAGAGCTTAGCGACTCCGTAAGCTCTTTGGTGTCAAACTCGGTAATTTTTTTTGCTCCGTCGAAAAACTTTCGTTTTAAGACAAGCTCGGCATGTGAAAATGCAAAAAGTAAAATGAGCGCTACAAGGATCTTACTCAAGAGAATTCCTATCTATCACAATATAATCTGCAGGTTTGTTCGGTTTTTTGCCGTTATCCTGAACGATCAAGAGACCGGCACGTTTGCTCTCTTTGTTCACGACCGCGATCCCCTCGCCATAGCCGATATCGGGCTGGTTTTTCACGAATTTCAGCTCATTGCTCTTTTTGTTCCAAAACCAGAGCTTAAAGGTGCTTTCACGATCGCTCGATGAACCTGCAATCAGCCAAAAACCGCCCTTCTCATCATCATAGACCATATCGCGCAAGCCGTCTCCGCCAAGGTTAAGCAGTATCGGTTTTGTAAATTGAGGCTTTTCGCCCTCACTCATACACGCCTCTATATTGGCTATGCCGATGATGATCGCCTGAGAGTTGAATATCGGCGCACGAAAACCTATGAGAAGCGTATTCGTCTCTTTTTCATAGGCAAGCGCTTCGATATTCATGCTATCAAGATTGAATAGGCTCTTTTTAAATATCTCCGGGAACTGAAACTCCAGATCGGCTTTGAGGTTCCCGTAGAACGAAAGCTCCTCCATGATGCCCTCATTGAATCTAAAACGTATCAGCTGCTCGCGCTGAGCCTCTGCCTTAGCGGTTCGAGAAGGGGTATGTGAAGTAATGGCATAGACGATGTTGCCGTTTGAGGTTAATGCTTCCATATCCTCTACCCCTTTTTTCATCGCCTTTTTAAACTCTTTTGGCACCTCGACCTTCTCATCCTCTTTGATGTTGCCCACCGCGTCGATCTCAAGGATTTTAATAGACTCGATATCTTCATCCTCGATAACAAGAATCCTATTATCCGGTAACGTCGTCACGCCTGATGGCTCGAAGATATTGTAGAACTTCTCGCTTTTATAGCTTACGTTGCCTTTAGAGAGGTTATAAAAGGGCGTCTGTTCGACATACATAAGCCCATATATGACGAGCGATGCACTCACCAAAAGACCGACAGAGAAGAAGGTGTAGGCCTGTTTGAGCCAAAAATACTTCTTTTTGATCTCGGCACCTAGAATATGCAGATGCTTCGTGAGCTCTTTTTTGGATATCTTGTACGATTCCAATACATCGTCCATCGCCTCGATATAATCATTGGGTGCCAGATCGGCCATATCTTGATAGTAGAGTAAAGAGGAGTACTCATCAAGATATTTTTTCTCGACCAGCTTATCTTTCATCCTTGGATGAACCGCCATTACCGCAAAGATGATAGAGAAGAGCGATGTTAGGATGATCGCCGCAAATGCGTAGTTCATAATCGGATTGTGGACGGCAAAACCCGATGCAGTCACGATGACGGTAAGAATGAAACCGTTTATAGAGATAAGGATGCCCGCTTTTTTATCTGCAAGGGCGGTGAGGTCTAGGTTTGAACGCAGGGCATTCTTAAAGACGGTCGCTATAAGTGCCGCTGATTTCTTTTTCTTCTTCTTTTTTGGCTCTTCTACCTGAGGTTGATTTTGCAAAGAGATATCCATTTTATCACATTTATCACTATTCAATTGTTATCTCCAATACACCGTCGTATGGTTTATCATTGTAATTAGCTATCTCAAAACCAACCGTATAACTCGATGGATTGTTTTTTTCGTATGCCACCACTTTCATATAATAGGTTCCGCTTGGGATCTCCTCTTTATATACGGTTTGGGTAAGTCCCTTCTTCTCAATGATATTTGATGTAAATTCCGGTGTTTGACTCACATAGAGGTCATAGATGATCTCATCGCCCTCAAAATCGTATGACTCTCCCCACGAAAAACTTCTACGCCCGTCATCAGGATCGATATAGGTCTCTTGCCAAAAAGGCATCGGACGGCCGAGTTCGTTTCTGTAATACGCAACGTTTCGTGCTATCTCATCGGGAATTGCATCTACATGCGCCTCCCATGTAGTAATATTGAGATGTTCACTATCCGGTTGGCGCTCTAAAATCGGTTTGATAATACTCTTATAGCTATCTATCTTCTCTCGATAGCGCTCAGGTGTGAGATAGTTTGCCAAAAGGTAATTGATCTTAGCATCAAGATCATCACGATTTTTTTTGATCTTTAAAAAAGCTTTATGAAGCGATACATCCCACCAAATAGATAGTCCTAAATGCTCTTGATTATAAAAACCGTACTCCTCCCCGGCACCGTCATAGTCCCACGGAATAAAATAGAAAGTGTCCGAGTATCGAGGATTGTAGAGAAAAAAGTTTTGGCTGATGGTATCTAAGTTACCGGTGATTATATTGATAGCAAACCATGTCAAATAGTTTTCACGGTTAAAATATTTTGCTATGACGGCATCTATATTGACATTTTCGCGATTAAGCGCTTCGAGCATCTCTATGAGTTTAGGATAATCCTCGCCGCTTTGAAGTTCGATAACACTTTCAAAAGCCTCTTTATTGATCGGCTTTCCATTGGAGAGAGCAAGTTGCGGTTCTAGATAAAATGAAAAATTTTGCGCTTTATAAAGGTTGTCCTTTTCGTTAAAACCTCTGTTTTTAAGATACTCTTCCGCAACATTCTCAACATGCGTAAAAAGGCCGTAATCTTCATTATTGATATTGAGCTTCACAAAACGGGTTTTAAGTGACATAAAGTCTGGAATTCCGATAAAGAGATCCATAAAAAGTTTATTGCGAATACGCGTAGGGTCAAAGAAGTGTTTATTGAGCTGAAATACGCGCTCATTCATTAAAAGATCTGTCGTTGAGTTTAGTTTGATGCGAAACGACTTATAATCCGCATCTCGAGTCGATTTGCCTTTTTGCTTTAGTACCGCATTGGCAGGAGCATTGGTATGTGAAAAGCTCTCCGTGTAGAGAGTAGCATCAAGATAGGGCTCGTAACTATCATAAGGGTCTGTATCGTCAAGAACATTTTGAAAGGTGTAGCCCGAAGTGTTTGGAGAGGCAAACGAAACATTAAACTCATAGACTCTGTTTTGCATATCGCTATACCACGTAAGAGTATCGTTAATATCTCCGACGAATGTCGGAATGCGTTTCGTATCGTCATAGCTGCTGCAAGCACTAAACAAAACGATGAAGAGGAGTAAAGTAAGAGTCTTGATCAAAAACATCGGCCTATGCAAAAAATTATCCCTATTGTATCCTAATAGTGCGGATTTTAAAATAAAGAGAAGAGCCTTTGAGCCCTCTCTGTCAATCATCGAAACTATAGAAGCGTATGCTACGCTCTGTGTCTCTCGGCAACCATATTATCTAAGAGCACAAAGAGCTCTTGAGAGGCCTTTTCAGACTCTTTAAAGAGGTTGACCATATCTTCGTTTTTATATTTGCCCGAGCTTAACAGCTCCATCACTTTTTTCATATTTGCATGAATCAAAGCGTGCGGTTTCTCAAGCGGGATATAGGAGCTTGTATTTTTAAACTCTTGACGCCCCTCGTTGGCGTACCATTTTCCGAGATTACAGTTGTGGTGATCGCTTAGCTGATGGTTGGCTCTCTCCTCGAATACCGAAGAGTAGGCATTGGTTTTAAAGATCATGTGGTCGAGTTTCGCCATATTGATAAAGAGTTCATGTCCTATCTTCGCATTATCCTCTTTGATCTGATCTACGTTGCCGACCATCTCGCTCATCGTATCTTTGAACTCATCGAGTTTACGCTGAGATGCCGATGCAGACTCATCAATCTTCTCGCTGTTTTCAGCCATCGCCATCGAGTTTTGTTTTAATACACTGATGTTCGCTTCAACTTCGCTTGTCGCTTTTTGCGTTCTCTCGGCCAGTTTGCGCACCTCGTCCGCAACGACGGCAAATCCGCGGCCGTGTTCACCTGCACGTGCGGCTTCGATAGCGGCGTTAAGGGCAAGGAGGTTTGTCTGATCGGAGATATCTTTGATAAGAGTGATGACGTTAAATATCTCCGTCACGTTTGCATTCAGCTGTTCTGCCGAGAGGCGAGAATCGCTTATCATCTCGGTAATATGCGAAATAGAGTCGATGATCTCATCGGTCGATTCGGTCACGCGAGTGATGACATTGCCCGTCACGCTGTTAAGATCGTTTACCTTGTTGATATTGTTGATGTTGGTGCCCATGCTCTTATGAAGGTCATTCGCGTTCGCGATCGTTCCGCTAATCATCTCATGAAAGAGCTGTACGCTCAGCTCGTTTTTCTCTAGCGCTTTGGAGATCGATTTGGAAGCCTCGTTCGCACGCTGTGCATCGGCATTAGCGGCTTGAGAGATACTCTCTACTTTATCCAAGAAGGCATTAAAGCTCGCACTTGCTCGTCCGAGCTCGTCGTTTGAGAGGACAGGCAGACGTTTTGAGAGATCTGCATCCCCGAGTGCAAGTTCGCGTGCCACTCTGTCAAGATTGACGATAGGATCGGCAACGGCTCTTTTGATGACAACAATCAGGAATATGAGGATAATGACATCGATAAGCGCCATGATCATCACCTGACGGATCAAAGAGGCTTCGGACTGCTCGATCATCTTCTGAACAGATTTGCGCTCTTTTGCGATCACCGCATACCCTACCGTATCGCCTGCGAAATCGATGATCGGCTCAGAGACCACAAAATAGTTCGCCGAACGCTGGATAGACTTCACATCCTTTGGATTGATCTGAGAGACCTCTTTCATAAATGCCGCATTTGCATCTTTCTCCTGCATAGCAAGAACATACTCCCCTACCTTTGGAGCCGACTCCAAATCTTTAGCAACCGACAGAAGCTTTTTATCCAAAAGGATGACGATATCGCTCTCATAGCTCTTTTTGGCCGTACGAACGATGGAGTTGAGCCCTTGCATGAACTCGACCGATCCCAGATACTCACCGCCGTCCATAATAGGTGCCAAACCGCGTAAGACAAGCCCTGCACGACCGAGTTCGATCGCTAC
>JACXUD010000290.1 GCA_014764025.1 Campylobacterota bacterium
AAACGCAGCCAATAGCTCGCTATTAGCAAGTTTTTCAACAAAAATCAGGCTATTTTTAACCATTTTTATTCGTGTAGCCACCTCGTGCAAAGCTCTCTCTTTAATTTAAATCAATAAAAAAGTATAATTTTGTGCCTTATTTATAGCTACTGTGTGCGAGCGCATAATAGCGTCCAATTTAACCAACTTTGAGAAATGAACATGCAAGTAACTGTACAAAAGCCAGAACAAGGTCTTGAGCATAAAATTACTGTCACATTCCCATCTGATGAATTAAACGGTCAAATCGAGAAGCGTTTGAACGAAATCCGTCGCAATGTCAGAATGGATGGTTTTCGTCCTGGCAAAGTGCCATTGAACGTTGTTAAAAAGCGTCATGGCGAACAAGTTAAGCAGGAAGTGATGGGTGAAAACATCCAGCGCAAATTCTATGATGCGGTGACGCAGGAGTCATTGAATGTAGCCGGTTACCCAATGTTTGATGAGTTGGAAGATAAAGACGGTCAAATCACGTTCACAGCACGTTTCGAAACCTATCCTGAAATCACGGTTCCGGAATTTTCTGGTGTAACCGTTGAAAAAGTGGCGGCAGAAGTCACTGACGAAGACGTTGAGAAAATGATTAATCGTCTGCGCGAACAGCGCATGGCGTGGAAACCGTCTAAGAGCGCGGCGAAAAAAGCCAAAAAAGGCGAGCAGGTTATTATTGATTTCGTTGGCAAGCTTGACGGTGAAGCGTTCGAAGGCGGTTCTGCCGAGAATGTACCGCTTGAGTTGGGCAGCGGCCGTATGATCCCAGGTTTTGAAGACGGCATCGAAGGCATGAAAAAAGGCGAAGAAAAGACAATCGAAGTCACTTTCCCGGAAAACTACCATGCAGAAAGCCTGAAAGGCAAAACCGCGACATTTGATATCACCGTTCACTCTATCCAAACTAAAGAGTTGCCAGAAATCGACGAGGAGTTCGTGAAATCATTCGGTGTTGAAGCCGGTACCGAAGAAGCGTTACGCGCTGAAATCAAAGAGAACATGGAAAAAGAGCTGGTACGTGCCGTACAAAGCAAAAACCGCACGGCGGTTTTGAATGCGCTGGACGAAATCGTTGACGTTCAATTGCCAAAAGCGTTGGTTGATCAAGAAGCGCAGCAGTTGATGAACAATATGGTTCAGAACATGCAGCGTCAGGGCGTTAAAGCATCAGATGTGAATATCACGGCCGATCAGTATGAAGACGATGCGAAGAAGCGCGTGAAACTTGGTTTGGTGATGGGCGATATTATCCGCGCGAACAAAATTGAAGCGAATGACGATGAAGTGAATGCCTACATTGCTGAACAGGCAGCCTCTTATGAAGATCCGGCTGAAGTCATCGACTGGTATCAGAAGAACCCTCAGGCGTTGAATGAAATTCGCGCGATTTTGGTTGAAAACAAGGTTGCCGAAAAGATTTTGTCTGAAGCTAAGGTGACAGAAGTCAAAAAATCGTTTGATGAAGTCATTGGCGCTTTCGCTTAATCCTTACAAGATAACATCTTGTTTTTGCGTGTAATCTAAAACGCGCAGATTTTCTCAAAACTTAACCTACCAAGGTAAATGCACAATTTGTCTTGGGGTTAAGTTTTTTTTTGCCTCGTAACAGGCTAAGATAGCCTATAAGAGAGCTTTGCACGAGATGGCTACACAAATAAAAATGGTTAAAAATAGCCTGATTTTTGTTGAAAAACTTGCTAATAGCGAGCTATT
>JACXUD010000062.1 GCA_014764025.1 Campylobacterota bacterium
CCCAGCGTCTTGGCGGCTCTGAGCGTCACGCTCTCTAAAAGGCTCTGTGCGAACGAAGCCAGCGGCATGTGAGAGTGCATAAAGAGCGCTACTTTCATCTCTTCAAAAAGATCAAGCTTATAGTTCGAACTCAGCCCGTCGGTCGCTACGACCCAATCTATGCCGAGTGCATCGAGTTTGGCTATGTCGAGAGTACCGTTGCCCAGTAGTCGGTTGGAGATAGGGCAGTGTGCGATCGTATGGCCGCTATGCGCGATCTTCTTGAGTGCTTCATCATCCGCTTTCGTGGCATGCGTGAGTAACGTCTTTATCCCCTCGAAACTCTCTAAAAATTCGCCCGGCGTTGTGAGCGAGCTGTTTTGTTTGAGCAGCTTCTCGAAGAACTCCTTAAAATCACCCTGATTTGACTCTAGCCACTCCTTCTCGGCTTGGCTCTCCATAAAGTGGGCCGTGAGCCTGAGCCTCTCATGCTTTGCAAGATTGAGCGCCTTTTTGATAAGAATGGGGTGGACGGAGTATGGCGAGTGGATGGCGATCGCCGCGTGAAAACCCTCGCGCGTGACGCTTTTAGAGGCCTCCAGACGCCCCAAAAAATCGTTATAGAGGGCATCCGCCATCGCCGCTTGCGAGCCGATGAGCTCATTGAAAAAGACGACGTTCTGTTTTGCCTTTTCACATGCCGCCAGATCCATGGCATGTGAACTTATCGCTCCGAACGAGGTGACGCCGCATCTAAGCATCTCATCTATCGCCTTGTCCATGCAAGCAGCGTCGCATCCGTTGATAAGCGATTCGCGATGTTCGATGACGCTGTAGAGCCAAGGGATGAAGTCGCCGTAGTTGAGTGTCGTTTTGTTGGCGCTAAATTCGATATGGACATGAGCATTGATAAGTCCGGGCATAAGCAGTGAGCCTTTTGGCAGATACTCTGTTTGGGCATGTGAAAACTCGGCTTGAAGCTCATCTATAGGCGCTACTTTGAGGATCTCCCTCTCAAAAGCGACACCGTGATTTTGAAGGAGTCTATCAGGGGTTAAAATATAGGTCGGTAGGATAATCTTCATCTTAAATCTTCTGCATAAATTTAAAATAGATTATGCTTTAATTAGATAGAATAACCGCTTAAAAGATTCGCATTCTTAATCAATCAAAAAGGTATTTAATGAAAATAGTAGTAATCCAAGGACCAAATCTCAACATGCTCGGCGTGCGCGAACAGCACATCTACGGCGGTATGAAACTCGAGCAGATCCATGCGCAGATGAAAGAGGTGGCGACGCAAAACGGTGTCGAGATCGAGTTCTTTCAAAGCAACCTAGAGGGTGAGCTTGTTGACAAGATCCAAGAGTGCTACGGCGAAGCGCACGGTATCATCATTAACCCTGCCGCATATACGCATACATCTATCGCTATCCGCGATGCGATTGCGGCAGTCGGTATCCCGACGATCGAAGTTCATATCAGCAACATCTACCGCCGTGAAGAGTTCAGACAAAAAAGCATGATCGCACCCGTGTGTGCATCTTCTATCGTCGGTTTCGGGCCGTTTGGCTACCACTTGGCAATGATCGGTATATTGCAGATCCTCAGCGAGATCCGTGCGGCTCAAGAGGCGCAGATGAGAGCTCAGACGGCTCAAGAAGCGTAATAAGTGTATCTTTCAAAACCTCTCTCGGCGAGTCTGATGCGGATTCGCGGGGGAAGTTTTGGATATACGCAGAGCAAAAAGAGCAATCGCCGCTATGAGGTCGTCGTGGGCATCGGCGGGAATGTAGGGGATGTGAAACGTCGTTTTGAACATCTCTTTTATTTTTTAAAACGGGATAAGAGGGTGGAGCTTTTACAAACCTCTTCAATATTGAAAAACCCTCCCTTTGGGTATCTGGAGCAAGAGGATTTTTTAAATGCCGTTATGGTCTTGCAGACCTCGATGCAGCCAAAGAGTTTTTTAGATTTTTTGCACCGAGTCGAGAAGCGTTTTGGGCGTGTGCGTCTTTTTCAAGATGCCCCGAGAACTTTAGATTTGGATATCATTTTTTTTGGAAATAAAAAGATGAAGAGTGAACGTTTGACCATCCCCCACAAGAGCTGGTTTGAACGAGAGAGTGTGATTTTGCCTTTGACGGAGCTTTATAGAGTATGAAAATTTTAACATTTAGCGGTAAGACTCCATCAGAAGCACTCAAAAAAGTGCGCTCAGAGATCGGTGATGAGGGGATGCTCATCGAGACCCGCGAGATCCGCAAAAAGACGCTCCAAAAAGAGGGTCTATACGAGATTGTCATAGGGATTGAAGAGGATATGCTTCACAAGACCTATGCCAAAGCGAAAAAGCCGCTTGAGAAGCAAAAACCGCTCTTGCGCGAGAGCGAGGATGTCCTTTTTGACATCTCCAACGCGGCAGAACAGATCGCAAAAATTTCCAATGTGACAGAGCCTGCCTTTGAGTATAAGTCAAAAGAGTATGCACCCAAAGAGTACACGCCTCGCGAAAGCTCTATGCCTGCTATGGAGCCCAAAGAGCTTAAAGAGATAAAATCAGAGATCTCAAAGCTCGGCGACAAGGTAAAGCTGATACAAAACATGATATGGAAAGAGAAGGCTCCCGACTTGGAACTCTCTATTCCGCCCGAGTTTGCAGAGATATATCGCTTAGCGGCACAGAGCGGCATGAACAAAGAGCATCTTGATGCCATCATGCGCATGACGCTTGAGCATATGCCATTTAAGATGCGTGAGAACTCCACGACGGTCAAACGCTACTTTCAAACACTGCTTCGCAAATTGGTGCCTATTAGACTAGAATCGACGCCCTCTGCAGGTGCGAAAAAGGTGATGATGCTTGTGGGGCCTACGGGCGTGGGCAAGACGACATCTATCGCTAAACTTGCGGCTCGCTACTCCTTTTTGATGCAAAAGAGGTACAAGGTCGGTCTGGTCGTTTTGGATACCTACCGTATCGGTGCGGTCGAACAGCTGATGCAGTATGCGCGGATGATGAAACTAGGCATCGAGATCGTCGTCGATCCGCCGGAGTTCAGCACGGCGCTTGAGTCGCTTAAATATTGTGACTATGTCCTGATCGATACAATGGGATCAAGCCCCTACGATAAAGACAAGATAGGCAAGATATATGAGTGTCTAAAAACGGCAGGCGATCAGCACAACATAGACGTGGTGCTTGTCATGCCGAGCTCCATCAAATATGAGGATCTCAAGGTCACTTACGAGAACTTCTCGAATCTTAGCATCGATACGCTGATGTTCACGAAATTGGATGAGACGATAGGATTTGGAAATATCTTCTCGCTTGCCTATGAGACCAAAGCGCCGATCAGCTACTTCTCGGTAGGTCAAGAGGTGCCTGAAGATCTGGTATGCGCAACCGGCGACTTTTTGGTGGAGTGTCTGCTTCACGGATTTAACAGGAGCAAAGCATGAGAGAGACGCAAGCCAAAAAGCTTCAAGAGCTTGTAGAGTCTAGTGCTCCAAAACGCTCGAAAAAGACGCGTTTTATTGCCATCACGAGCGGCAAAGGGGGTGTTGGCAAAAGCACAATAAGCTCAAACCTTGCATACGTTCTTGCTCAAAACGGTCTGAATGTCGGAATATTCGACGCCGATATCGGCCTTGCCAACCTGGACGTCATGTTTAACGTCAAGATCAAAAAGAATATCCTGCATGTTCTAAAGGGTGAAGCGAGTGTTGCTGATATCTTGATACCTATCACGCGCAATTTGATTTTAATTCCCGGCGAGAGCGGTGATGAGATATTAAAATATGCGGACATGGCTCTTTTTGAGCGTTTCATGCAAGAGGCGCAGGTACTTGATAAACTTGACGTGATGATCATCGATACGGGTGCGGGGATCGGCGAGCATATTCAGATGTTCCTTAAAGCAGCGGATGACGTCGTCGTGGTGACGGTTCCCGATCCGGCCGCTATCACCGACGCATACGCGACGATCAAGACCGTAGCAACGCTTCGAAACGATATCTTGATGATCATGAATCAAGTCAAGAGCGATAAAGAGGCAAAGGCCGTTTTTGACAAGATTCAAAAGGTTGCACATAGCAATATTCGTGCATCGCTTGATCTACAGCTGCTTGGCAAGATCAACAGCGACCCAAAAGTTGCGATATCGGTCAAACAAAGAGCACTCTTTAGCGTAGCCTATCCAAACTCATCACCGCATAGGGATATACTCCATATTGCAAGTCAAATATCGGCCAAATTGGAACGCGATATGCTAGTTACGCCGAACGAGAGTGGTTTGAGCGGGCTCTTTAGACGCTTAATGGAACACTTCTGAGATAATGGAGAGTAGATGTTGGGGGAAAATTTTGTCTATTTCTTTACTGTTCAAGGCTTTTTTGTCGGCATAGTTTTTGGAATACTCAAATCGTTTGATGCCGGTGGACTCCTCTTTTACACTTTTGTCATTACGATGTTTTTCTATCTCTTCTCCCATGTTATAATTGCTCTGTATTACCGCACCATTACGGCTAAAGCCTATTTTTTCCCAAAAGACGTGCATGAAAAAGATCTTGATTACTTCGTAAAAGAGATCAATAAGCGCGAAAAACTGATCGATTCGGCTTGCAGAATAACCGATATCGCCATTGCCATGAATGCACAAGATGTGAAAGCAGATAAAAGATGATTCCAAATGCTTATTTAGAGGATATGAAACATAAAGAGGATCAGCTGGCGATCCAGTATCTTCCTGCCGTAAAGGCTATGGCGTTTCGGCTCAAAGAGCGGCTGCCGAGTTCGATCGACTTCATGGATCTAGCAGCTATCGGAACGGAAGAGCTGATAAAGCTAGCCAGACGCTATGATGAGTCTTTGAACGACTCGTTTTGGGGTTATGCCAAGACAAGGGTTTACGGTGCAATGCTTGATTATCTTCGCTCTTTGGATGTGCTGAGCCGGGCAAGCAGAAAACTGGTAAAAGCGATCGATTATGCGATTGAAGAGCATAGAGTATTGCATGATGAAGAGCCGAGTGATGAGGAGCTGGCGGAGGCATTAGGCGAAGATGTTGATAAGATTCACGAAGCCAGAGTCGCTTCGAGCATCTATACCGTAATGCCGCTGCATGATCAGTTACATGTGGGTGATGACGGTGCTACGCTTGCCGCAATTGAGCAAGATGAGTTAATGGAGATTATTAAAACGGTGCTTTTAAGTTATAACGAGCGTGAGCAGATTATTATTCAACTCTACTATTTTGAAGAGCTGACGCTTAAAGAGATCAGCGAAGTGCTCAATATTACCGAGTCTAGAATTTCTCAAATCCATAAATCGGTCTTACACAAGATCCGTGAGAGTATAGGAGCATAGTATGGCAGATATACTCTCACAAGAAGAGATTGATGCTCTTTTGGACGTCGTTGAGGATGAGGGCGACGATATTCTCGGGGGTTCCGAAGAGACCCTTATCCCACAGCGGCAAGTAACACTTTATGACTTTAAACGCCCAAATAGGGTCTCTAAAGAGCAGCTTCGTGCTTTTAGAGGCGTTCACGATAAGATGGCGCGTTCGCTTGCTTCGCAGATCTCTTCTATTATGCGCTCCATCGTCGAGATTCAACTGCACTCGGTCGATCAGATGACCTACGGCGAGTTTTTGATGTCTTTGCCAAACCCTACGAGCTTTAACGTCTTTTCAATGAAGCCGCTAGAGGGAAGCGGCGTTATTGAGATCAATCCATCGATTGCCTTTCCGATGCTTGATAGACTCCTTGGCGGTAAAGGTGAGCCTTTTGAAGCCAGTAGAGAGTTTTCGGATATAGAGCTTTCGTTGTTCGAGACGATTTTACGCGTCATGATGAGTACCCTCAAAGAGGCTTGGGGGCCGGTTATGGATATCTATCCAAGCATCGAGTCTAAAGAGTCGAGCCCAAACGTTGTTCAGATCGTTGCGCAAAATGAGATCGTCGTTATGGTCGTTATGGAGATCATCATCGGGCATAGCTCGGGGATGATGAATATCTGTTATCCGGTCATCTCGCTTGAACCTGTTTTACCGAAGCTTGCATCGAGAGATCTGATGCTCAATGAGACAAGCTCTAAAAAGAGCCGTAATACCGAGTTGCAGGTTCTTTTAGGGGGCGCACAGGTCAATGTAGAGGCAAACTTGGGGGTTGCAGAGCTTACCTTGCGAGATATTCTCGACCTCAAAGTTGACGACGTCATACGCCTATCGAGTCCTGCGGACGATATCGTAACGGTTGCGATTGACGGCAAAGAGCGTTTTAGAGGCGAAATCGGTCTGAGAAGATTTAGAAAATCGATACAGATCAAACAGATAATCGATACTGAAAAAGATGCGGTCAAACGTGCATTAGAGAACTTCGAACGACTACGACATGAAAAGATCTCTGGCGTAAAAGATATTATTGTTCAGGATACCAATGATGATGATGATGAGGAGATATAGAACATGAGCAGCTTTATGCAACTCTTTGAGAGTGAAACAATCGGTACTATCGAAGCATTAGTAGGAGAGGCACCCTCTTTGGAGCTAAAAGAGGAGCAGACGCTTAGTATCATCTCTAACATAATTCCACCTATCGTTCTTTTGAAAATAACGGTTTCGGGAGATGTGAATGCATCTGCTATGGTAGCACTTCCGCCGCTTCTGAGCGCCTCTTTAGCCGAAATGATGATGGGAGAAGAGGTAAGTGGCCGCGAAGATGTGAACGATGATGATCTGGACGCTACAAAAGAGATTATTTCCAATATATTCGGTGCAATATCAAACTCGCTTCCTGCGCAAAAAGGGCTGCCGTCCCTCTCTTTTTCCATAGATAACATAGAGGCCGTAAAAGATGAGAGCGAAATCAGCTTAGAGGCGTATAGTAAAATGTATGTCTATAAGTTTTCATTGGGTTCTATCAATTCGTTATTGATGTTCATAATAGACGATAAACTTCAAAATGCGCTCTTTGGAGGCACTCCGCTTAGCGAAAATACTCCTATGCTGAATATCTCAGACGATGCCAATAGTTTGAGCGGTACCGGCATAGCAACAGCGAATTTAAGCAGTGAAGAGATGAAAAATATCTCTTTGATTTTAGATGTCAAACTACCGGTACGTGTTCGTATCGGGAAGAAGAAGATGCTATTAAAAGATGTACTTAATATGGATATCGGTTCGGTCATCGAGTTGAATCAATTGGCAAACGATCCTTTGGATATTTTAGTGGACAATCATGTGATCGCGCAGGGCGAAGTCGTCATTGTAGATGGGAACTTCGGTATTCAAATAACGTCAATCGGTACGAAACGCGAGCGTCTTGCACAGTTAAAGGCTTAATTTGAAAAAAAATGAACTGGCTAAAAAGTATATACGCGAGATAAAATCGGCGGATGTATGGAGCGTTTTTAAAATTATTGCCGACTTTGTAAAGGGTTTTGACGAGCTTGGTGATTTAGGCCCTTCGGTTACGGTCTTTGGCAGTGCACGCACTAAAGAGGATGGTTTTTACTATGAGCAAGCCGTAAAGCTCGGTGAGATGCTTGCCGAGAAGGGTTTTAACGTCATCACGGGCGGTGGACCAGGAATCATGGCGGCAGCAAACCGCGGAGCACACTCTTTAAAGAAAGTGGAGTCGATAGGATTAAATATCGATCTGCCAATGGAGCAGGTCGCCAACCCATTTACGACTAAATCGATGCATTTTGACTACTTCTTCTCACGAAAGGTAATGCTGGTCAAATACTCTATGGCCTATGTCATCTTTCCGGGCGGCTATGGAACGCTCGATGAGCTTTTTGAAGCATTAACGCTTATTCAGACGCGTAAGATTACGGGTGTAAAGATATTTGTCATAGGCGTTGAGTTTTATGAACCCCTTTTAGAGTTTATAAAAACAAGACTCTATACATACGGCATGATCGATGAAGAGGATGTCGAGATGATACGTCTTACCGATAGTCTGGAGTGTGTCGTCAAAGAGATCGAAGATTCACTCTACAAGCAGATTGAATCGCTTAAAGAGGTTGGGCTTGAGGATACGAGCTACTATAAAAGTCTTGTCGGCTTTTCACAAGACTCAAAGTGTGATATAGAACAATGAAAAAAGTATTGATCGGAATGAGCGGAGGCGTCGATTCGACGGTATCTGCACTATTACTGCAAGAAGAGGGATATGAAGTAGAGGGAGTCTATATGAGACTCCATTCAAAACCAGGCTATCACGAGATACATCAGGCAAGAGCGCAAAAGGCAGCTGATTTTATCGGTGTCAAACTGCATATTTTGGATTTAGAAGAGGCTTTTAAAGAGAAGGTCTATAACCCGTTTATCGAATCATATTCACATGCCAAAACTCCGAACCCGTGTGCACTTTGTAACAGAAACATTAAATTCGGCGAAATGATACGTTTTGCCGATAGCTTAGGAATAGAGAAGATCGCTACGGGACACTATATACAGTGTGACGGCGACTTTTTCTACCAGGCGGAAGATGAAACGAAAGATCAGAGCTATTTTCTCTTTTATGTAGAGAAGAGGCATCTTCCGCGATTGATTTTCCCTTTGGCACATAGAAAAAAAGAGGATATAAAAGCATTTGCATCGAAGATTCAAGAGCTGGAGAGTTTTGCTTCGCAAAGCGAATCAAGCGAGATATGTTTTGTAGAGACGACTTACGTCGATCTGCTCAAAGAGTATATGAATGTCGATCAAATCGGCAACGTACTCGATAAAGATGGGAATATTGTAGGTGAACACAAAGGTTTCATGCACTACACGATAGGCAAAAGAAGAGGCTTTACGGTTAAAGGAGCACATGATCCGCATTTTGTTCTTAGAATCGATGCACAAAGAAATGAGATTGTAGTCGGAACAAAAGATGATCTGGCATGTGAAAAGCTAAAGTTGAACAACATGAATATGTTTATCGACGATGATGAGTTTGAAGCAGAAGTAAAAGTCAGATATCGCACGAAAGCAGTTAAATGCAGTGTCAAGCGCAATGGTAATGGAGCCGATGTGGTTCTTTACGAGAGTGTTTATGGTGTTGCACCCGGTCAAGCAGCCGTATTTTACCAAAACAATAAACTTATAGGCGGAGGATGGATCGAGTAACTCCATCTTTGCTTATAAATCTTCATAACTCTTCAATATTCTAAAAATTAGAGCCACTTGCAAATCTTTCCCTCAAATCATCCAAAAACTAGCATAGATTTCAGAATGTGAGTTGAACGATTGCATCTT
>JACXUD010000291.1 GCA_014764025.1 Campylobacterota bacterium
TCATCCGTTAAATACAACTTCTTCGCTTTTCCCTCGTAAAGCAGCGCTCTTTTTTCCACTTGACTATCCTTTTATAATAATTAAAGCTCGAATGATATCAACCGCCTCTTTGAGCTGAATATCTTTGTTCATTATTTCCGGCGTGATTATATCTTTTTCATCTTTGTTATCTTCTTTATTTTCACTTTTACCATCAACTTTTCTGAGTTCCTCTTTAAGGTGTTTTTTCAGATCAGCCTCTTTGATAGCAAATTCGTTCTTTTTGGTGTTCACTTCACCCGGAAGCACTTCGATGTCCGGTTTAACGCCCACGGCTTGGATGGTACGCCCGCTTGGGAGGTAGTATCTAGCCACGGTCAATTTGATGGCTTCGCTTTCGGTGATAGGCAAGACGACCTGAACGCTCCCTTTGCCAAAGGTGTTCTCTCCGACGATGACGGCACGCTTATGGTCTTGTAAAGCACCGCTTACGATCTCGCTGGCACTGGCACTTCCCGCATTCACTAAAACGACGAGAGGCGCTTTCGTGATGGTATTTTTAGAAGAAGCGTTGTAACTCTCTTTCTCGGCTTCGCTCTTGCCCTTTTGAGAGACGATGTTGCCTTCATCCACGAAGAGATCGACCACGCCTACGGCTTGGTCAAGCAGGCCGCCCGGGTTGTTGCGCAGGTCAAGTACGATCCCTTTCGTGGTCGTTTTACGGCGTTTGATCTCTTTGATCACATCCTCGACCACTTTTTTGTCAAAACTCGTTATACGGACATAGAGGATGTCGTCACCGATCGTCTTTGCATAGACCGATTGGATCTTGATGATGTCGCGCACTATATTGAAGGTAAGCGGTTTGATCTCGCCGTCTCGTACTATCGTCAGGTCGATATCTTCGCCCGGTTTGCCGCGCATGAGCGATACCGCCTCGTCTATGGTCATGTTGAGTGTTGATTTGTCATCGATCTTCAAGATAATGTCGCTTGCCTTAAGACCTGCTTTATCCGCGGGAGTCCCCTCGATAGGGGCGATGACCGTAAGTGCACCGTCGCGGATACCCACGGTGATGCCAAGACCGCCGAACTCGCCGTTTGTTTGTACTTTGAGGTTTTTGTACTCTTTTTGCGTCAGATAGCTAGAGTGGGCGTCGATGTTGCTCATCATCCCCATCAGCGCTTTGTCCATGAGCTCTTCAATGGTCAGATCATCAACGCCGTACTGCTCGACTATGCCGATCACTTTAGCAAATTTTGCAAGCGCCTGCAGACGTGAAGTCTCTTTTTGTGCCTTTTCGGCTTCGCTTGATTTTGCAAAAAGAGCGCTGCTGAGTAGGGTGATTGCAACAGCCGCAGAGATAAAACCTACTAATACGAAACGATTTTTTACCATGATGACCTACCTGAAAAATAAAGAAATAATTATAGTCAAAAGTGGTTTAAATAACAAATTTGTTTTAATTGAATATAATTTCAGCTTTAAAATAAAGAAGGATCCTATTTTGAAAAATATAGTATTAATCGGTTTTATGGGTGTCGGAAAGGGAAGCATCGCCAGAGAGATCGTCAAGCGGGCAAAGGTGATCGCGATCGATACCGACGATTTGATCGAGAGCATGGAGAACCGCCGCATCAAGGAGATCTTTGAAGAGGAGGGCGAGGGCTACTTTAGAGAGCTTGAAAAGCGTGTCGCCAAGTGGCTGGAGAAGAGCGTAGATGATACGCTTATCTCCACGGGCGGCGGCTTTTACAA
>JACXUD010000063.1 GCA_014764025.1 Campylobacterota bacterium
TCTCAATAACAATCACAGCCTATCTTAATTAAAATATCTTAAATCATTAACATAAATTTTACTCAATCATTAAATACAGCTCTATTATGTTTCTACTCTGTTATATAAAAAGTAGTGCGGCATGTGAGTGTATCTATTCACATGCCACATACGGCCCACTTATCGAAGTCGAAGTTTATTGAATCTATATTGAATGCCAAACTCGATCATATGTGTATCTAATTCACCGTTTAAGGCTTTTATCTGTCCTACACTGCCAAATAGAGAGTAGTTCCGAGTTAAGTCGTATAAAACTCCTATGCTTGGCTGGATAACACTTCCTTCACCGCTTTGAATCGATCCACCTCCTGCAGCACCGAATGCACACTCTGCATAGATTGAAAAGTTGAAAGGCAAGGGCTGAATATAGCCTGCACCCAAAAGGCCAACGGCATAACCGCCTGCTTCTCCTTTATACGCTCCATACCCTTGACCGCTTAAGTAGAGGTGCTCATCAATCAAATAATCGATTTTCATACCGATTAGATGAATATCGAGGCCATTTTTTTTAGGTGTTATGTTTTGATTATAGAGATATGTCTGATTTAAAACTCTAAGATTAAATTTTTGTATAGTGAGAGAGTCGTAATCAACCACCTCTTTTGATTTGCTAAGAGAGAGAAAGTTGGTATTCATACCAAGATTTACTTTTGCAAATTTTGCGTCAAAATCATCTTCTATTGCGTGATAGTAGCCGACTTCTGCCCCTAAATGTATTTTTTTTCCATAATTAAAACCGATTGATGATTTGGTTATTCCTCCTCCATCCGTTTTTACGCGTCCGCCTCCACCTGCACCTAATGAGATTTTCGCCTGCAGATTGAGATCGTCTAAGAAGAGCGGTTGATTATAGCCGACTCCTCCTAGCACCTCCATATATCCGGCACTCTCTCCCCCCATCGCAGCGGCACTCTCTAAATAGGCTAATAGATGATCGTTCAAGAGCATGCCATACTCAATACCGACTAGTTTGATAGAGTTTTGAAGCGGTTTATTGTCTGTCTTTAAACTCTTCTTTTCAGGTTTATAGTATTGATAGGTACCGACGATATAATCACGATTGCTCTTTATATTATATTTTTTGAGTATCTCAATATCTAAAGGCGGGTTAAAATAGAGGGATTCAAAGTTTGTTTGTGCATGAACGGCAATCTGATTGCTTTGTATATCTCCGTTTGGGAAGGTTACGTTAGAGTAGCTAACACCGACTCCGTAATCCCCCTTTTGATAATGCAGACCGCCGTACGATCGAAGCATCAGTCCGCCGCCTTGAGGCGCGGCGCCGCCGCCACCGCCACCGACGAATCCTCCTAGATCAAGAGAGAGGTTCTGAATAAGCGGGTATTTATATCCAAAATGAAATCCCCCGACAAAGAAGCCTCCACGCTGACCCGTGATGGCACTATAGAGGCCAAAGCCATAGTAGATATCGTTTGGTTTTTCAAACAGATAACTTGTACCTAAAAGCCCCATATCTTCGTTTGAAGATATTTTTACGGTCTCAAAAGAGGTGCGAAAAGAGTTTTTTTCTATCTCGATCATCTCGGCGGATGATGAAGAAACGAGCAAAAAAACGATGATGGAAGGTTTGAGTAATTTTTTCATGGGGTATTGTAACTTATTTTATTTTTATATGAAACCATAGAGCTTTTTTAGAACAGCTATGGAACAATGTACCCTATTTTTTTTAATCGGACAAAATTCTAATGAGAGTACTTTTCTTTCTTTTTATATGCAGTATAACTCTTTTTTCAGACGAACTTTATAGTGAGCTTGCTTCACAAGAGAGATTGCAAAGCAGACTCCGTATATCGTATGAGCAGCTTCCGTTGCCGCAAAAAGAGAGCATGGGAATGATTGGGACGCATGTTGACTTTTTCCCTTTTGAATCGTTCAAACCGCTCTATATGGGCTTGGGATTTTATAGCTCGCTTAGCGGTAAAGAGGGCGGTTTCTTTGCGTATGGATATAGTTTAGGGGTTCGCTACCCATTAACAGAGAGGCTCTATCTTGACACGGGAGCCTATCTAGGCGGAGGTGCCGGAGACTATATAGGATTTGACGGCGGTGGTACGGTGCTCCATTCACATGCCGCAGTAGAGTATGAAATTGATAATATCTCATTGGTCTGCGGCGTGGCTCGAACCGACTTTCCGGGATCTTCGGCGGATCCAAAGGATGCGACCGATATACATCCATATATCGGCGTCAATATACAAAGCGGCATATGGTATGAGAGTGAAGGTGCAAAGAGTGCAGCCGCCAAGAGGTTTGACGGTCTCTTGAGTGATTTAAGAATCACTCCTGCCGTTATCTACTACGATATAGATGCAAAAAGTGTGAAACGCGCGGATAAGTTTGCTCCGGGAGCAAGGATACAAAAGAATTTCCCTCTTTTGGGGATTCAATTGGATAAGTTTATCACCGACGATCTCTTTGTCTCATTTGAGGGTTACGGCGCGCTGAGCTCGGCGGCAGGGTATGCGGCACTCCATGCCGGTATAGGATACGATATGAAGCTCTCGGATGCTTTGGTATGGGAGAGTAAATTCGTAGCAGGTTCGGCGGGCGATAGCAGGATAGATACGGGCGGAGGATTGATCCTTCAGCCTCTTACGGGGTTGCGCTATGTCATCTCGCCGGGATGGTCTCTCAAAGGGTTGGCGGGTCGTACCTATGCACCGACGGGGCTATTTAGCGCCACTACATATGAGTTTGGTCTCTCTTGGCAAGCCAAGACTCCCGATACCAAAGGCGGAAACTATCTCTTCGAGAGTGAAATCTTTGAGCTGAAGCATTGGAGTATGAGCCCGAGCATTAAACTCTATGCCCCCTACAACTCTTCACATAAGCCGACTCCGCAGGAGTCAAAAGAGCAAGTCGGCCTGGTCGGTATCACCTTTGCTGCCCCTTTGTATGAGTGGCTTGATCTTGTAGCGAGCACTCACTGGGCGGCTACAGGAAATGTGGGTGAGTATGCCGAGGGGATGATGGGCGCAAGAGTATTGACGCCCCATATGAGCCCCTTGAAGATACGGCTTTATATAGACGGCGAGATCGGAGCGGGAGCAGGTGATGGAATCAACCAAAGCGGCGGCTATATCGCACAGCTTTTGGCAGGAGCAAAGCTTCCCATCACAAAACGAACCGCGCTTTCGTTGGCCTATGGAAAGATGAAAGGAAGCGGCGGGGATTTTAGTGCAGATACGGCAATGTTATCAATCGATATCTCTATGGGATTGCTCAAGCGAAGATAAGCGAGTCAGAGGCTCTGCAGATCTTCAAGGAGTCTCTTCTCCACGATCCATCTTGAGTCTAAAACATGCATATTCGAGTCGTAAAGACGCTCTAAAAAGTACTCTCTGCTCACCTCTTTGGCACCGAGTGATTTAAGATGATCGGTTGGTACTTGGCAGTCAACAAAGTCGTATCCCCACGTTTTAAGATGGGCGATTAAAACTGCATAGGCAGCTTTGGACGCATCGGTGGCATGTGAAAACATAGACTCTCCGCAAAAGACTCTGCCCACTACCACTCCATAGAGGCCTCCGACCAAAACACCGTTTTGATAGCTCTCTACCGAGTGAGCCAGACCCATTCCAAAAAGCTCATCATAGGCCTCGATGATCTCTTGCTGTATCCAAGTGCCGCTCTGGGCGCGTCTTGGCGTTGAGGCGCATTTGTGCATCACCTCTCTAAAATTGGTATCAAATTTATACTCGAATTTTTTAAGGCTCTTTTTGAGTGAACGAGAGAGTTTGAAATCCTCTAGTTCCATGATAAGGCGAGGATTCGGCGACCACCATATAATGGGATCGCCTTTGGCATACCAAGGGAAGATGCCTTGCTGATAGGCGCGAATAAGGCGAGAGGGGGAGAGATCGCCGCCCCAAGCGACCATTCCCTCTTCGTTGGCTTGGTCGGGATGGGGGAACTTGAGCTCATAGGTTGAAAGCTTCGGTATCAAGTGATCTCTTCAAATGCAAGTTCAAGCTCTTCTGCAGCGCTCACCGCGACTCTGCCGCCGTTTTGAAGCGCTCCAAAGAGTATCTCTTCGCTGAGTCTATTGGTGATATTCTCTTGAATGTATCGTTTGAGCGGGCGTGCACCCATCTCTCTTGAGTAACCTTTTTTAGCGATATACTCTTGAGCCTCTTGGGTCAGGGTGACCGTAATCTTTCTCTTCTCAAGCTCTCTGTTGAGCTCGCTAATGAACTTATCGACAATACTCAAAATGACCTCTTGAGAGAGATGGTTGAAATGGATCGTATCGCTGAGCCTATTTCTAAACTCGGGTGTAAAGAATGCTTTTAAATCCTCGTTTTTTGAGAGCGACTCATCTTTATTGAACCCCATAACGCTACGCGACGTAGCACCCAGATTGGATGTCATGATAAGGATGACGTTTTGAAAATCGGCCTTGTAGCCGTTGTTATCGGTCAAAGTGGCGCTGTCCATGATCTGCAAGAGAATATTGACCAGATCGGGGTGTGCCTTCTCTATCTCATCGAGCAGCAAAACGCTATATGGATTTTTGCGGATAGCCTCCGTCAAAAGGCCCCCTTGTTCAAACCCGACATACCCCGGAGGTGCACCTACAAGTCGGCTAAGAGCGTGCTTCTCCATATACTCGCTCATATCGAACTTCTCAAAATGGATATTCAGGGTCTGGCTGAGGGCAACGGCAAGCTCGGTCTTACCGACACCCGTAGGGCCTAGGAATAAAAATGATGCAATAGGCTTATTGGGCGGCGTGAGGCCTGCTTTTGATATCTTGATGGCCGAAGAGACCGCTTTGATCGCGTGATCTTGGCCAATCACTCTTCTTTTCAGATTCGTCTCAAGCTCACGAAGCGCATCGATATCCTCTTTTTGCGATTTGGCAACAGGCATACCGATGATCTTTGCGATGCTTGCAGCGATCTCTTCGGGACCTATTTTGCGTTTTGGGTTCTTTTTGAGATGCAGCGAAGAGGCGCACTCGTCTATAACGTCTATCGCTTTATCAGGCAAAAAACGGTCGGTGATGTAGCGTTTTGAGAGCTCTATGGCACTTCTGAGCGCTTTGTCGCTGTAGGTGACGTTATGGTGCTCTTCATATTTGCTCTTGAGTCCTTTGAGGATTTTGAAGGTCGTCTCCTCGTCGGGCTCGTTGATATCGATCTTTGAAAAACGTCTGCTGAGCGCTTTGTCTTTCTCAAAACTGTTGCGATACTCGGCATAGGTGGTCGCTCCCATACACCTTATCTCGTCCGATGCAAGGGCAGGCTTGAGCTGGTTTGCGGCGTCCATGCTTCCGCTTGTACTGCCTGCACCCACAAGCGTATGGATCTCGTCTATGAACAAGATAGCGTGCGGGTGGGATTTAAGCTCATCCATCACCCCTTTGAGACGCTTCTCAAAATCACCGCGATATTTTGTCCCTGCGATCATGGCGCTTAGATCAAGGGCATAGAGCTCGCTTTTGGCGAGTATTTCCGGGATCTCATTATCGACTATGCGAAGTGCCAATCCCTCGGCGATCGCCGTTTTACCAACCCCCGGTTCACCTACAAGAATAGGGTTGTTCTTTTTGCGGCGGCAGAGGATCTGAATGGCGCGTTCTATTTCGCTCTCGCGGCCAATGACGGGGTCTATCTTGCCGCTTTTGGCTTTTTTGAGCAGATTGATAGTGAACTTCTCCAAGAACGACTCATTCGCTTCATCTGCCGAGGTAGCGGCACTCTCCGTTTTGGCATGTGAAATGACCTCTAAAATGTCAAGTCTTGAGACGCCGAACTCATTTAAAAGTAGATAGGCAAAGGTGTTCTTCTCGTCATAAAGCGCAACGATGAGATCGCCGATATCGGCACTGCTTTTTCCGGCACTCTGGATATGGCGAATCATATTATCAAGTACGCGAGAGAGCGCTTCGCTCTCGAACGGATCGCGCTTGACGTGTTCAGGCAGAGAGTCCATCTGTGTTTGAATATACTCTTTGAGCAGTTCACGCATTTGAGCGATATCCCCGCCGCACGTGGATATGATGGCGGCACCGTCCTCTGAACTGAGCACATGGTAGAAGATATGCTCTATCGTTAGGTATTCGTGGTGCATCTGCCTTGCAAATTGAATCGATTGTTGAAATATTTCATTTAAATTTTGACTTATCATTACTCTTCTTCCATGATGGCTCTTAGCGGAAAGCCGAACTCTCTTGCTTTTTTATGTACTTGGGTCACCTTCGTTTCGGCTATCTCGTATGCATAGATGCCGCATAATCCCTTTTCGTTCTTGTGAACCTCCATCATGATCTTCTCCGCCTCTTCGAAGTTCTTGTGAAAGATGGAGATGAGGATATCGATGACGAAATCCATTGAGGTGTAGTCGTCGTTGAGCAAGAGGACCTTATACTTCTTTGGATATTTGATTATGATATCGAGTGCGTGCTGATGTTCTGTATGGGTCGCCATTACTCCGCCTTGCTTGCCGCGAGAAAATCGCTGACGATATCGTGCGGCGATTCAAGACCGATAGAGACGCGTACAAGCCCCTCGGTTATACCCAGAAATTCACGTGTGGGGTTATCGAAATCGCGGTAGATCGTCGAGGCCATGTGCAGAGCCAATGTACGGCTATCGCCGATATTGGCCGTAAGGGTCGCTAGTTTTGTGTTGCGCAAGAATGAGAACGCCGCCTCTTTTGAGCCAAAGTCGATGGTGAGAAGCGGACCGCATCCTCGAATGAAATCGCTCATGTAACGCTCATAGTGCGGATGTGAAGCAAGTGAAGGGTGGTTGACCTTGAGTCCGTGAGATTTGAGCTCTTTGGCAACGATCTCCACACTCTTTGTGATGCGCTCAACCCGAAGTGCAAGCGTCTCAAGGCCGAGCATCGTCTGATAGCTCGCATGTGCATTGGCACTCATTCCAAAGTCGCGAAGGGCTCGCTTTTTGCCGTTGGCGATGAGCGCCATAGCGCCCGCACCCTTGATGAACTTGTGAATGTCGCTGTAGCGCGGTGTCTTGAACTTGTCATACTCGTTCTCGATGGCTCTAAAGACCGCGCATCCGCCGAGTGCCGAGGCGTTTCCGCTGATAAGTTTCGTGGTGGAGTAAACGACGATATCCGCACCCATTTTGAGTGCAGAGAGGCTCAGAGGCGTGGCCGTATTATCGACTACCAAAGCGATCTCGCTCTCGTTGGCGATATCGGCTATGGCCTTGATGTCCGGCAGACGCATGTTCGGGTTGCCTACGGACTCTAAAAAGATGATCTTCGTCTTTTCGTTGACGGCGCTCTTGATAGCCTCTAGCTCATCGACGTCAAAGAAGTGCGTCTTGATGCCAAAGCGTGAGAGCGTCTCGCTAAAGAGGGCATAGGTGCCGCCAAAGAGTCCGCCGATGCTGATGATCTCATCACCTGAACTTAGAAGCGACATACAGACAAGCGAAGTCGCCCCCATGCCGCTGCTTGTAGCAATTGCACCTACACCGCCTTCGATCTCGGCTATGATGCTCTCTAGTTTGGCAGTAGTCGGGTTGCCCATGCGTGAGTAGAGCGGCTTTTTAACGCTGCCGTCAAATATCCCCTCGGCGGTCTCGGGCGTGCCGTAGGCAAAAGAAGCGGAGCTGGTAATGGTCGGGCTGATCGCTCCCTCTTTGGAGCCGACCAAACCTACGAGTTTTGTATTTAAGTCTTCGAAATAGTTCATTGAATATCACCTCTAAATTGCAAAAAATTATATCAAATAATCATAAAGCTATTTTAAGGCGTTTATGCAAACTTTTTCTTTAAAGCTTGAGTGTTAACTCCTTACACTCAGTTTGTTCGATTTTATAGCTTCGATAAGCTTTGTGACCTGAGCGATTCTCGCCTCTTCGCTCGCCAAAGAGTTTACGGCATTGAGGTTAAAAAACTCCATCTTCTTATCTAAAAAGCTGGTGGTGAATCTGCCCTCTTTAAAGTCTGCGTCACGTACGATCTCACGGTGAAGCGGAATGTTCGTCAAAACACCGTCGATATAGAACTCATCGAGTGCGCGTTTTGCCTTTTTCACCGCACCCTCCCAATCAAGTGCCCAGACGATGAGCTTGCCCACCATAGAGTCGTAGTTGGGCGGGATGACATACCCTGCATAGGCCGCCGAGTCGAGTCTTACGCCCGGGCCTCCGGGAGTCATATAGTTGGTGATCTTGCCGATTGAGGGCATAAAGTTCTTTTGCAGGTTCTCGGCGTTGATGCGAAACTCGATCGCATACCCTCTGAATTTTATATCCTCTTGCAAGAATTTGAGCTTGTCGCCCTCGGCGATCTCGATCATACGCCGGATGATGTCCACGCCCGAGATGATCTCCGTTACGGGGTGCTCCACCTGAACACGCGTGTTCATCTCGATAAAGAAGATATCGTCGTGCTCATCGACGAGAAACTCTATCGTACCTACGCTCTCGTAGCCGAGCTTGAACATCGCTTTTGTCGAGATGCGGTAGAGCTCTTTGCGGGTTGCTTCGTTGAGTCTTGGCGATGGAGCGATCTCGATCACCTTTTGGTGGCGGCGTTGGATCGAGCAGTCGCGGTCTCCTAAATGAAGCACGTTGCCGTATTTGTCGGCGATGATCTGCACTTCGATATGGCGCGGGTTTTCGACATACTTCTCAATAAAGACGTCCCCTTTGCCGAAGTATTTTTTTGCTTCATTGGTCGCACTGTCAAACATCTCGCTAAAATCCTTAGTGCTCTTGACGATACGCATACCGCGTCCGCTGCCGCCGAACGCCGCTTTGATGATGACCGGAAAGCCGATCTCCTGCGCGATCTGCGTTCCGAGCTTTTTATCGGTGATCGCCTCATCCGTTCCGCCGAGTACGGGCACACCGACCGCTTTCATGGCGACCTTTGAAGCCATCTTGTCTCCGAATAGGGCGATATGTTCTGGTTTTGGGCCAATGAAGATGATGCCGTTGCCCGCACACCCCTGCGCAAACTCGGCATTTTCGCTCAAGAAGCCATAATCCGGGTGGATCGCATCACAGCCCGCTTTTTTTGCAAGTGCGATGATACGGTTGTAGTCAAGATAGGCTTGAAGCGCATCACCCATGATCGGGTAGCACTCGTCGGCTTTTCTGACCCATACGCCGTCCACATCGACTTCAGAAAATATAGCAACACTTTTGATCTCTAGCTCTTTGCAGGCACGGATGAT
>JACXUD010000292.1 GCA_014764025.1 Campylobacterota bacterium
TCCCCATTAGGGAGCCTTACCTACTCATCTGAATCCAAGCTTAAAATAGGCAGTGTCGTATCGGTCAAACTACGCAATCGAAACGAACAGGGCACAGTGATTTTAGCATGTGAAAAGCCCGATTTTCAAACATCACAGATCACTGAATATACGCATAAATATTTTAATTCTGAACAGATTGAGGTCGCAAAGTTCATCAGCTCTTACTATCTCTGCTCACTCGGTGAAGCGCTTGGCATTATGACACCTTACGACGACTCCTTGGCATGTGAGTATCAATCTTCACATGCCAAAGAGCCTGCGATCACCCTCTCTGCCAAGCAGGAAGAGGCGCTAGATTTTCTCAAAACGCACTCCGTTTCGCTTCTATTTGGCGATACGGGTAGCGGCAAGACCGAGATATATATGAAGTATTTCGAAGAGATTTTGGCATGTGAAAAGCGTGCGATATTTCTGATGCCAGAGATCTCGCTGACACCGCAGATGAACAGGCGTCTCAAAGCACATTTTGGCGGTGAGGTGGTCTTTTGGCACTCAAAACTGACAGCCCTACAGAAGCGAAAAGCGCTCGAATCGATCCACAGCGGCGAAGCGAAGATCATAGCGGGGCCAAGAAGCGCACTCTTTTTACCGATAAAGAGTTTGGGACTCATTGTAGTGGATGAAGAGCACGACGACAGCTACAAATCCTCTTCGCGCCCGCGTTACAATGCCCGCGACATCGCCATCTATATGGGGAAGGTTCACGGTGTGAACGTGGTGCTCGGGAGTGCGACGCCAAGCCTTGGCTCCTATGTGAAGTTCCCCTATTTTAGGCTAAAGGGCGGACACTTTCACGCAAAAAAAGAGTTTGTGTACGAACAAGGCGTTGAGTCGCTCTCGCCGCTGATGAAGAGTGCTTTGGCAAGATCACTCGAGGCAAAAGAGCAATCGATCCTCTTCTTGCCTACGCGTGCCAATTTCAAATATCTCATCTGCCATGATTGCGGTGCGAATATTAAGTGTGAGTTCTGCTCGATCGGAATGAGCATCCATCAGAAGATGAACGCGCTCAAATGTCACTACTGCGGTTTTACGCAAATGATTCCAAAGAGATGCCCGGCATGCCAAAGCGAGAATCTGCAAAGCTCGCGCCTTGGAACGGCAGAGGCGGTCAAGGAGCTAGGTGAGCATTTTTCACATGCCGTAATAGAGCAGTTCGACCGTGATGCGATCACGACACAGAGCAAACTCACAAAGGTGCTGGAGCGCTTTAACAATAAAGAGATAGACATCTTGGTGGGAACGCAGATGCTCTCCAAAGGGCATGACTATCACGACGTTACTTTGGCGGTGGTCTTGGGGCTTGACAATATTTTGGCAATGGGTGATTACCGCGCCCGTGAAAAGGCGCTTGCCGCGCTTATTCAGGTGGCGGGGCGAAGCGGACGCAAAAAGAGTTCTCGGGTGATCGTGCAGAGCTTTAACGAGGAGTTTTTTCGCACCTATGTCGATGATTTTGATGCCTTTTTAGAGGAGGAGAAGTTCTATCGCGAGGGGCTCTATCCACCCTTTAAAAAGCTTGCGCGTATCCTATTTTCACATGCCAACGGAATCAAAGCAAACGATGCGATGATGCAGATGAGGGCGAATCTTTTGGCATGTGAGAATATTGAGATCGTGGGATTCGGCAAGTGCGGCGTGGAGAGGGTTGCAAATAAGTACCGCTTTGAGATTCTATTACGCAGTGATA
>JACXUD010000293.1 GCA_014764025.1 Campylobacterota bacterium
CCTACGGGTGATTTGAGCTTTGCGGGTGCTAATTCGCTCAAAAATATCGCAACCCCGATGGCAAGCGGCACGGCAAAGAGCATCGCCAAGAATGTCGATACGACCGAACCCAAGATTGCAGGGAGCGCACCGAACTTCTCGATGTTCGGCGCCCATTTCGTCTCTGTTACAAAGCTAAAGCCAAACGACTGCATAGCCTCGAGAGAGTTTTGAAACAATACGACAAAGATCCATGCTACCAAAAAGAGGATCGAGACGGCGATGATCTGTGTCGATGAAGCAAAGATCTTGTCAATCAAGCTTTTCATAAATTCAACCCTTTTAAATAAAGTTCGGAATTCTAGAAAAATCTGGTTACAGAGTGGTTACAAATTTTGTAATTAAAATGTAATCAAATAGTTTAAGAGAGCTTTAGCCCTTACCTCTTTATTGGGTTTTACTTAAAGCAAGTGCATATAAATCGTTGTAATCACTTTGTAACATTTCTTTTTTACAATTTCGCCATCTCAAACACGACAAGGACATAAACATGTTAAAGCGTATAGCTTCTTTGGCACTTGTAGCAAGCGTTGCGGCAAGCTCATTAATGGCTGCTGATAAGATCAACGGTGCGGGTGCATCGTTCCCGGCTCCACTCTACTTTGACTGGGCATTCAACTATAAAAAAGATACGAAAAACAGCGTGAACTACCAATCGATCGGTTCTGGCGGGGGTATCAAACAGATCAGCGGGCGTATCGTAGATTTCGGTGCATCCGACAACCCGCTTAAAACAAAAGAGCTTGCAGAGTCTAAACTTCTTCAATTCCCGGCTGTTATCGGTGCTATCGTTATCGCACACAATGTTCCTGGCATCGAAGATACTGCGCTTAAACTCGACAACGCGATTGTTGCAGAGATCTTTGCAGGCAAGATCACAAAATGGAATGACCCGAAGATCGCCGTTGATAACCCGGGCGTGAAGCTTCCGGATCAAGAGATCATCGTTGTTCACCGCTCAGACGGAAGCGGTACGACTTACAACTTCACATACTACCTGACAGGCTCGTCTGCAATGTGGAAAGAGACATACGGCACCGGTAAAGCGGTTGGTTGGGCTTGCGGTATCGGCGGAAAAGGGAACGAGGGTGTCGCGAACTTGATCAAGCAGACTCCGTACTCTATCGGTTACATCGAGAGCGCATATAAAGAGAAGAACAACCTTGCGGCTGCAACACTGAAAACTGCAAGCGGCAAATGGGTAGCAGCTACGGAAGAGAACTTCAAAGCGGCTGCAAAATATGCAAGCTGGACAAAAGAGGATAACTTCTATGCGATGTTAGCACTTCAACCGGGCGATACTTCATACCCGATCGTAGCGGCTACATTTATTCTTTTACCGCAGGAAAAACCTGAAAATAATAAAAAAGTAACGGCGTTTTATGACTACGCTTTCAAAAACGGTGACAAAGCGGCAAAAGAGCTAGGATACATCGCTCTTCCAGAAGAGACAAAAAATATGATCCGCGAGTATTGGGCGACACACATCAAATAGTGGTTATACACTTTATGAGCAAAGCCCATAAAGTGGCAGGAACTAAAGTTCCTACAACCTCCTAAAGCTACCCATATCTTTCGGATATGGGAGAAAACAACTTTTGGCATGTGAATTCACATGCCATAATCTCCTCATCTTTAATTCATTCCCAAAGTGATCCTCTTGCGTATGCGGGGGGGT
>JACXUD010000294.1 GCA_014764025.1 Campylobacterota bacterium
CAAAGCCCTTCGGGAAGGGCAATTTTTACTCTCTTTAGGCGTTAGGCCTCTTCCTCTTAGCTTTGGCTAGGAGGTGCGAGCCCCTCCTATAAATAGAGTGAAAATTGCTCCTTCTAAAATCGCACGTAGAGTTTTTAGAGGTGCCCTTATTTTTAAAATCATAAACTTTAAGCTATAATGCCAGATATTTGCGAACAAACTAACACGGATCAATGTTATGAAAAGAAGCCTCCTTACACTTTCACTGCTTACCTCCTTAGCAAACGCACAGCCGCTTAAAAGCTGTATCGAGGAGGTTATCGCGACCAATCCCGTCGTACAAGAGCGCCTTAAGAACTATAACGCAGCAAAAGAGGATCTGAGTATCGCAAAATCCGGATACTATCCAAAACTCGATCTCTCACTCGGTTTTGGCATTGAGAAGACTGAAAAAAGTGCACAGTTAAATCCTGCGAACAATCAATCGTATAGCTTCTCCGTCTATCAAAACTCGCTCAAACTCACACAGAACATCTTTAAAGGGTGGGATACGACCTATCAAGTCGAGGGGCAAGAAGCCAAATCACTCTCTTCTGCGTACAGTTATGTCGAAAAGGTCAACGACATCGCATTTCAGATGGTCAATGCCTATATTCAGGTTATGAAACAGCGCGAACTGCTTGAGAACTCCAAATCAAACGTCGAGATAAACGAAGAGATATTCAAAAAGGTGCAAAAGCTCTATGAAGCAGGACTCACGACCCTCTCTGAGGTCAATAAGATAGAGTCCTCGCTCGCTTTGGCAAAATCGAACTATGTCGTGCAAGAGAACACCCTCCTTGATACTCTTTATAGCTTTCAAAAACTTCTAGGACGCACAATCGAGCCTGCAAAACTATCAAAACCCGAACTCACCGTCGCTATGCCTGCTTCGCTAGAAGAGGCGCTTACCTATGCGATAGAGAACAACCCTTCGCTTTTGGTCAGCCAATACAACATCAAAACGGCGCAGGCAACCTACAATCAAAACAGGTCACCCTTCTATCCGCACATCGACATAGAGATATCGGAGTCCATGAACAAAAACCTCAGTGCCGTCGAGGGTGAAGATACCAAGTTCCGCGCAATGGTCTATCTCAACTACAATATCTTCAACGGTTTTGCCGACAGCGCGACGCTTCAAAAAAGTATCTCGCAGGTACATCAAGAGGTAGAGAGTAAAAACGAACTGCGCCGTCAGGTCATCGAGGGGCTCAGCCTCTCTTGGGCGGCAAATGAGAAGCTGAAGCATCAACTTGATCATCTAGTAGCCTATAAAGATTTCTCGCTTAAAACTTTGACGCTCTATGCCAAAGAGTACGATCTAGGGCGTCGCTCGCTTCTAGACCTGCTCTCTGCGCAAAACGACTTCATCGGGGCCAAGAGCCAGATCATCAACACCGAATATAGCCTTTTATATGCAAAATATAGAATCCTTGACGCACTCGGCACCCTCGTCCCTACTGTACTAGGCGACGAAGAGCTTGTTTACTCCAACGTCGGCCTAGCAGGAGCCGCACCCTCGGCTCTAGACTCTCTGCCTCTTCGTTACGACCGCGACAACGACCTTATTGCCGATGATGCGGACCTTTGCGCCAATTCACTCCCTACAGAGATGAAAAATATTTTCGGATGCGCAGAGAGCGACTTGAAGATCGCAAAAATTGAGCGCTACGGTGGCTTTACCTTTAAAAGCGA
>JACXUD010000295.1 GCA_014764025.1 Campylobacterota bacterium
CTCTTTGGAACGCTGCTCTTTTTCATCTTCTTCATCTTCACCGCCGAGCATAGGATTTTGCGTATCAAATCGTGGTGGGCATTGGCGCAAAACAGCGTTCTTGGGCTCTTTCCCGAATCCGTCGCCGCACAGCTGCGCGTCCCGACCGAGGTCGAACCCTATCAGATAGGCCACTCGCTCAACGCCATCCATAACGGCGGTTTTTGGGGAACAGGGCTTGGCAACGGCACCTTCAAACTTGGCTTTTTGAGCGAGGTTCACACCGACTTCGTACTTGCGGGCATCGCCGAGGAGTTCGGTTTTATAGGGGTTTTGGTCGTAGTGGTGCTCTTTATGTGGATACTCCAGCGCATCTTCAAGATCGCCAACCGTGCACGCGATACGACGGTCTATCTCTTTAGCATCGGCATCGGACTGATGATGTCGTTCGCATTTTTGGTAAACGCTTACGGGATAAGCGGCATCACGCCTATCAAGGGTATCTCGGTTCCGCTGCTCAGCTACGGCGGTTCGGCGCTTCTTGCGGCGTGTGTGGCGATTGGTATGATACTCATGGCATCTAAAAAGATAAAGTTGGAGCATTAATGAAGTTTTGTATTTGCGGCGGCGGCACGGGCGGGCACCTTATGATCGCGCGTTCACTTGTGGATAGTGCGGTCAAAGAGGGTGACGAGGCGATCTTCATAGGCTCGACAAACGGTCAGGACAGAAGATATTTTGAGCATAACAGCTCATTTAGCCATGTATATTTTTTAGAGACGCTGGGGGTGGTCAACAAGCGCGGACTGGGCAAGATACGCTCTCTTTGGCTCTTGGCTAAAGCGATATTCAAAGCTCGTAAACTCTTGCAAAAGCACGCCGTCAAAGCGGTTTACAGCGTGGGCGGGTTCTCGGCGGCACCCGCGGCGATAGGGGCCCTCATCAGCGGCATACCGCTCTTTATTCACGAACAAAACGCCGCGCACGGAAAGCTCAACTCTATTCTGCGCCCTTTTGCAAAGCGCTATATCTGCGCCTATGAAGACTCCTCGCCCATCAAAGGCTACCCCGTAGAGGAGGTACTCTTTCAAAAGGCTCGCGTGCGTGATGAGATAAAGAGCATCATCTTCCTCGGCGGCTCCCAAGGGGCGAAGGCTATCAACGACCTTGCACTCGGCGTGGCATGTGAAGTTGCAAAACGCGGCATCAAGATCATCCATCAAGCGGGTGAAAAGGATTATGAACGAGTGGTGCAAGGGTATAAGGATTTACGCGTAGATGCGGTCGTGGTGGGTTTTAGCAACGATCTGGCAACGCTCATTTCACATGCCGATCTGGCAATAAGCCGCAGCGGTGCAAGCACGCTTTGGGAGCTCTGCGCCAACGGCCTGCCGGCTCTCTTTATCCCATATCCCCACGCTGCGGCGGATCATCAGTTCTATAATGCACAGTTCATAGTCAAGCATAATCTTGGCTGGTGCGAACGTGAAGCAGAGGGGCTGGATGCAAAACTGCTGGCTCTTTTGGATGAGAAGTTAGAAAAAAAGAGCAGAGCGTTGATGCACTATTCTAAAAAAGGGGTCGCAAAGGCTATGATAGATGATATGAAAAGGGTAGTGAATGGTTAAAGAGATGGCGCAGAGTTTGGTTGATCTGATATTTGATTGGGGCTATTTTGGAATCTTTGTGCTTATGAGCATCGAGAGCTCATTTATCCCGTTTCCAAGCGAGAT
>JACXUD010000296.1 GCA_014764025.1 Campylobacterota bacterium
ATCGAGCATTTGACACAATTCCGTGCCCTGCCGAACTTCTATGTATGGCGTCCGGCGGACGGCGATGAGAACATCGAGGCTTGGAAAGTCGCACTTGGCATGAAAAACTCGCCGTCTGCTTTTGTCTGTTCACGACAAAACCTCTCTATTCTTCCATCGGCACTTGTCGGAAGTGCCGCCCAAGGCGGATACCTGATTAAAAACGATGCGGATGCAACGATGACGCTGATGGCTTCGGGAAGCGAAGTAGAGTTGGCATTGAAAGTGGCAGACGCGCTTGCGGTCAAAGGAGTTCAGGCAAATGTTGCTTCTATTCCGTGTTATGATCTCTTTATCGAACAAGATAAAGAGTACAGAGACTCTATTATTAATCCAAACACAAAACGCATCGCTATCGAAGCGGCGCGCGGTTTAGAGTGGTACCGTTTAGCCGATGAGGTTATAGGAATGGATAGCTTCGGGGCCAGCGCACCGGCTGATAAACTCTTTGCAAAATTCGGCTTTAGCGTAGATGCCGTTTTAGCTAAAATCCTCTAACAACCTCTTTTTCACATGCCAAAAACTCGGCATGTGAAAATCAAATTCACATGCCGATATTATAAAAATCCTAGAACTTCTACCCCGATAAAAACAATCCCCAAAAAGAGTACCGAAGAGATAAAGACTTCAGCCGTCACCACTCGCGGCGAGCAGTCGTAGAGTGAAGCTAGATTGACGTTGGCAACGGCTAGCGGCATCAGAAGCTCCATAAAGATGATCCCTTTAATCATAGTTTCTAAATCAATAAACCCAAGGATGATAAAGGTCAAAAGAGGCAAGAGCACAAACTTCACACCCATGACCCATAGGGTAAGCCTTTTGCTGATCTCTTTTATCTTGGTGCCATAGAGATAGATACCAAATAAAAAGAGCTGCATCGTCATCGAAGCATAGGCCCCCATCATCAGTGTCGTAAGAACGACTCCGCTTGGTTTGTAGCCGCCGAAGCTCAGCCCCAGCGCAAGCATCGCCGCCCAAAGGATCGGGAGTTTGACGATATTAAGCAGAGAGGTTTTTACATCGTAGTTGCCGCGTGAGTAGTGATAGACCCCTACCGTATAGACCACAAAGACGTTGACGAGGTTGATGATGGTGGTGTAGGGGATCGACTCTTCGCCGAAGATGGCGATATTAAGCGGAATACCGAGATTACCGGTATTGCCTATAAGTGCGGCAACGGTCGCGATAGAGTACTCCTTTTTTTCAAAGAAGAGCTTTTTGGCGACAACGGCGCTGATAAGAAGCACGACCAAAACGATGATGAGATAGATGGAGGGTGCATAGAGAAGCGTGATGTCGATAGGGCGCACTAAAAGCCCCCAAAAAGTGAGAAAAACCTGCAAAAAATAGACGTTTAAAAGGGTGATGGTCTTATCGTCGATCTGCTCTTTGAAACTCATTTTTGCCACAAAACCTATGACAATAAAGATATAGACGCCGATAATAGAGAAAAAGACGGAACTCATAAAGCGATTATAGCCTATAATCGGGTTTTTAAAACGAGGTCAACAATGAAAACAGTCGATGAGATAGAAAGAATTATTCATGAAAATCCGGCGGTGATGCTCTACTTCTCTGCACCTACTTGTAATGTCTGTCATGCACTTAAGCCCAAGCTTTTTGAAGCGATAGAGTCCCATTTTGAAAAGTTTGTGATCGC
>JACXUD010000064.1 GCA_014764025.1 Campylobacterota bacterium
GATTATATCTAAAGAGAGTGATTCGGCATGTGAAATTCACATGCCAAAAGGATTATTTAAGATCCGGTTTAGGAGTAGCCGCACTTGAAGCCGGAAGCATCGGAAGTGCGATTGCAGGCATCTTGCCGTCAAGTGATTTTAAGAAGGTCTCTATTGAAGCCGCCTCTGCATCCGTGATTGAAACGCCGAGTTGGATGCGCCCCATCTCTACGATCGCCTCTTTGAGCGTCCAGATCTGGCCGTTATGGAAATATGGAGCCGTCATAGTGATGTTTCTGAGTGTCGGAACTCTTACCATACCGTTCGCATCACCTTTGAAGTCGCCTACGTTCATATATTTGTACTCCGCCGCAACGTTGAATGCGTTCATATTTCCGCCAAGTCCGACGCCGTTATGGCATGTGGCACACCCTTTGTCGATGAAGGTTTTAAGACCTTTTTGCTCCTCTTTATTCAGAGCTTTCACATCGCCGTTCATAAAGGCGTCAAAACGTGAAGGGGTTACAAGGGTACGCTCGAATAGACCGATAGTGTCGGCTACCTTTTCAAAGGTGATTTTCACATCTTTGCCGTATGCTTTTTGAAACTCCGCCACATATGCCGGCATCGAAGTGACCGTTGCAACGACGTGCTCTTTTGTAGCAGCCATCTCAGGTGCCGCTTGGATAGGCCCTTGTGCCTGCGCCTCTAGGTGCGGGTCACGTCCGTCCCAAAACTGCGCATCGTTGAATACCGCGTTATAGACGGTCGGAGAGTTGAGCCCGTGCGGGTTTGTCGTCCAGCCGTGTCCCACTGCCGCACTCAAGCCGTCATCGCCGCCCTCGCTGAGGTTGTGGCAAGAGTTACAGCTGATGAAACCGCTCTTTGAGAGACGCGGGTCGAAGTAGAGTTTCTTACCGAGTTCAACTTTGGCATCCGTGATCGGGTTGTTTTTATTGTCGATGAGTTTCATCAACTCCGCTTTTGAAGCCGGGATCGGTTTCAATCCCGCTTCGCTTGCCTCTTTTGCTAGAGTAGAGGCGAAGATAGATGTTGCAAGAAGTGTCATAGAGAGAGCGATTTTCATAAGAAATCTCCTTAAAAGATAATTTTTTTCCTTTAGAATTCTACCAAGTGAAATCTTAAACGATCTTACGACATTTCAACTAATAAGTTCTATTAAATTTATAATTTCTATAAATTTCTTTTATCTATTTGGGCAAGTGCGCTCTTGATCGCATTGAGGTAGCTGAGGTTGCTCGCAATGTTTTTATAGGCGATATCAAAGGCCGTACCGTGATCGACGGACGTTCGTACGATGGGCAGATTGAGCGAGACGTTGATCCCCTCGTCGAAATAGAGCGCTTTGAGTGGGGCGAGCCCTTGGTCGTGATACATGGCGATGAAGTAGCGGTACTTCTCTCGTACTCGCGGCGTAAAGGCTATATCGGGAACCATCGGCCCCACAAAGGCGTTGTAGCCCAGCATTCTGTTGGCATGTGAGATCGCCTCTTCGATCATGCGCTCTTCATTACCCAGCACACCGTTGTCGCCTGCATGGGGGTTGAGCCCCAGTACGGCGACGCTCTCGCGGTTCGCATTGGGTGCGAATGCCATCAAGAAGTCGTAAAGCGAATGGGTATCGACCCTCGCGGCCACCTCTTTGAGGGGGATGTGCTCGGTAAAGAGGGCGACATACATCCGTTCGCACCCTAGCATCATGATGGCATCTTGCTTGAAGCGCTCTCGAAGCATATCGGTATGCCCTTTGTGCTCGATCCCCGCAAGACTCCACGCCTCTTTGTGGATAGGGAGCGTCACGAGTGCGTCCGCCTCTTTGTGTTCGCACAGCTCGATGGCGCTCAAAAACGAACGGTAGGAGTAGTGGCCGCTCTCTCTATCGACCTTGCCCGGGCGGATAAAGCATACCTCGCCGCTTGGATAGGTGCGCATCCCTTTTGGGAGCTCTTGGCGCAGGATCTGTGCGGCTCTCTCAAGCAGGGTGTGGTGTACGCAGTAGATCGGCTCGCAGATCTTTGATATTTCGGCATGTGAGTTGAGGATGATCTCAAGCCCTACGCCGTTTGGGTCACCTATGCTTATAGCGATCTTTTTCATCTGCTAGTGAGCCGTTTCATCTCTTTGATAGCATCCGCCAAGCCGCTGAAGATGCTTCGAGCAACGATGCTTTGGCCGATATTGAGCTCGACTATCTCGGGGATACTCATCATGTGGTGGACGTTTTGGTAGTTAAGCCCGTGCCCCGCCGCGACCTCAAGCCCGAGGCTTTTGGCATGTGAAGCCGCATTTTTTATATCTTCGATCGATTGCAAAAAACGATCTTCAAGGAGCTTTCTCGGGAGTTCAAGCTCTTTGATGGAGTGGTTGGAGTGCGAGAGATTCCCATAGAGCATCGCATAGAGGTTCGCAAAGGTTCCCGTATGCAGCTCTACCATCTGTGCTCCGAGCTCCTTGCTTATTTGCATCGCTTCAACGGTCGGATCGACGAAGAGCGAGACCTCGATGGAGTGGGCATTGAGGAGCTCTATGGCATGTGAAACCTCTTTGGTGAATTTGAAGAGATCAAGCCCGCCCTCGGTTGTTACCTCTTCGCGCTTTTCGGGTACGAGCGTAGCGCGATTGGGACGATAGGAGGTCGCAAGCGCCAATATGTCGGGGTTGATGGAGCACTCCAGATTGACGGGGAGTTTTGAGTGTGCAATGATGTTCGTCACATCAACGTCTTGAATATGGCGTCTATCCTCTCGAAGGTGGATGGTTATCTGATCGGCCCCGTTCTCACATGCCGTGAAGAGGGCTTGGAGAATATCGGGGTCGTTGACTCTGCGCGCTTCGCGAAGGACTGCCACGTGGTCGATATTGACGCCTAATTTCATTTTTGCTCCTTTGTTATGCTTCTTTGAAAGAGGGTGTACTCATCTTCGAGATTGTGTGATGAGACGATGCCGCCCACGTGGACATGGACGATGCGCGTTTGTTTGTAGGGGGAGTGAGCGAAGACCTTCTCAAGTTCGTCATGGATATAGATCGGCACGATATCGAGTCCGTTGGCTTGTGCAATCTTCGTCGCACCGGCTTGAAACTTCGTGATCCCTTTGCCCTTGTAGCGCTCCCCTTCGGGGAAGATATAGACATTGAGGTCATTGATGATCGAGAGCTTATGTTTAATCTCTTTAAAGAATTTGAGCAGCCCCTTTTTATTCTCCAGATCGACGCTCACGCAGCCGCTGTAGCGGAAAAAGTCACCGTAAAAAGCGTTGAAGAGCTCCTCTTTGGCGATCCATATCCCATTCTTGTGATGATTTGAAAAGATGTGCTCCATCACTATGATATCAAGCAGCGAACGGTGGTTGATCGCATACAAGATGCCGTCTTGTTTGGGAATCTCGCCGTGGAGAACGACCTCTACGTTGAGTCTATGCAAAACGGCGTTCGAGTAGGATTGACGCAGTTTTGAGAGATTCTTGGATTTCGCTTTGGGTGTCATAAAAGGGTGAACGTGCACCGATTTAAAAAGCTTGATGTAACGTATGCCTAAACGGATCATATAGGTGAATTTACTAAGATTTCTGAGCATTCTTGAACAATCCTTTTTTCTGAAAGGAGATTATAGCCGAACTCTTATTTACAGACGGTTTTACTCGTTTCAAAGAAGAAAATGAATAAAATGTGGACTTAGTAACTAAAGGGCACCTCTAAAAACTCTACGTGCGATTTTAGAAGGAGCAATTTTTAGAGGTGCCCTAAAATTAACATGTGAGAAATCTTTGAAAAGATCATTCTATTGTCTATCGCAGTCGCTCGATACTTCCTATGAAAATCTCAAAGCATCGACTTTTGCCGTCTTGATCAATGCTACATTCGTCTATGTGGTGCTTCATGGCAGTTTTGATGGCTTTGTGCTTGAATTGTGGTATGGCAGTAGTGCGGCGATCGTTTTGACTCGCTTTTGGCTTAGCTACTTCTACAAACGAAACACAAACCGCCTCACGCTTCAAGAGTGGGAGTATATCTTTATAATCGGGGTCTTTTTCGGTGCGCTGATATGGGGAAGTGCGACATTTTTGCTCTTTGACGAAGAGAATATCATCAATCAGCTCTTTTTACTCTTTGTCATAGCCGGTATGAGTGCAGGCTCTATCGCTTTGCTCTCATCGCATATTCCCTCCGTCAGGCTCTTTTTATTGATGACGCTGGTGCCTCTGATCATCAAATGCTTTTTGATGGAGCAGGAGATATACTACTACATGGCGATGCTTGTTGTCCTCTTTTTATTGATGCTCCTAAAGATCGCGGATATCTTTCACAAAAATCAGATGCGCTATCTGCACACCCAAAGCGATCTCAAGCTCACGAACAACTATCTGCGCGGTCTCATCGAGAATGCTCCCGTGGGAATCTTCACCTATGACAATACAATGAAGATTACGGAGATAAACGGAGAGTTCGCAAAGATGTTCGACGCGCCGCAGAGCTATCTTGTAGGGCTTGATCTTAAAACACTTCCCGATAAACGGGTGGTGCCGGCACTCGAGAGCGTCTTTGGGGGTGTGAGCGGCTTTTATGAGGGCGAGTATATCACCAAACTCAAATCGCTGCAAAAATGGGTGCGTCTCTACACCTCGCCGATTCTGGATGCCGACTCCAACCTGCACGGAGGACTGGGAATACTTTTGGACATAACCGAGCGTATCAAGGTCGAACAGCGTTTTGAGTATCAGGCAAAGTACGATTCGCTCACGAATATTCCAAACCGCTATACCCTTATGGAGCGGCTGGGTACGGAGCTTGCACGCTATCACAAATATAAGATCATCTTTGCGGTTGCGTTTTTGGATCTTGACCACTTTAAAAACATCAACGACTCCTACGGCCACACGACGGGAGATGCACTTATCGCCTCTATCGCAAAGAGAATAGAGGGAGCGATACGCGGAGTCGATGTGGTCGCGCGTCTGGGCGGTGATGAGTTCGTGTTGCTGCTCAGCGATCTCTCTAAAAACGAGCGTGAGGCGGCAATAAAAGCAGAGTCGATGGTAGAGCGCGTAGTCGCGGCACTAAGAAAACCCTTTGTTGTGGAGGATCATGAGTTCGAGATAACGCTAAGCGTAGGGATCGCTCTAGCAAGCCAAGAGGATATGAGTGCGGATGATATCCTCAAACACGCCGACATGGCGATCTACAAGGCCAAAAAAGACGGCAGAAATGCCATTCGCTTCTATGAGAGCTATATGGATGGGTATGTCCAGCGCCGCATGAGTATAGAGAATGATCTGAAAAATGCATTGAAGAACAGGGAGTTTGAACTCTACTTTCAGCCTATCGTGAGCATAGAGTCGCTCAAAGTCGCCGGTGCCGAAGCGCTGCTTCGATGGAGAGATCATGCCATTACTCCTGCGGAGTTCATTCCGATCGCCGAAGAGAGCGGACTCATTATCTCCATCGGCAACTGGGTCTTGGAGAACTCAATAAAGGAGTTCAAACGCTGGCAAGAGGAGGGGCTGGAGATAGAGAAGGTCGCTATCAATATCAGCATAAACCAGTTTATGGAGGCCGGTTTCGTGACGCGTCTTCAAAATCTTATCGAGATTTACAACGTCCCTGCCGAATCGATAGAGCTAGAGCTTACGGAGTCGGTCATCATCAAGGACTTCGAGTACAGCAGGGCCAAGATGAAAGCGCTTCGCGAGATAGGCTTTAGCATCTCGATCGATGATTTCGGGACAGGCTACTCATCGCTCTCCTATCTAAAGCATCTTCCCTTTACGACGCTCAAAATCGATAAATCCTTTACAAGCGATATCTTGCGCAATAAGGATGACAAAGAGCTTGTAAGCACCATGATAACGATCGCGAAGAACTTTGATATGGAGGTGGTCGCCGAGGGCGTGGAAGAGAGCGCTCAGCTGAACTATCTTATAGAGAAGAGATCGACCCACTATCAGGGGTATCTCTGCTCTAAACCGATGAACGGGGATGATTTCGTACGTTTCATCCAAAACTGTACGGCAACGAACCACAACTGCAAAGAGTGTGCTCAAAGGCTTTAACCCCTCTTGGTTCAGGATTTTGGAACCATATCGCTCTCCATATGACGGATCTCTTCGTTGGCATCTATCACTATCTCCGAATCCAAAGAGAGCTCTTCTGCTTTGATCTTGTTGGGGTAGTCGATGTGGCTGAGTACATATCGGATCGCATTAAGGCGAGCCTTCTTTTTGTTATCCGAACGAATGACGATCCACGGGGCGTGGTCGGTGTGCGAAGCGAGCATCATTGAGTATTTGGCGATGGTATATTTATCCCATAGGTCTTGGGACTGCTCATCGACCGGAGAGAGCTTATACTGCTTGAGCGGATCCTCTTTGCGTTTTTCAAAGCGTCTTTTCTGCTCCTCTTTGGAGACGGAGAAGTAGAATTTGAAGATCAATATACCCGAGTTCACGAGCATTCGTTCAAATTCGGGAACCTCTTGGAGAAACTCTTTATGCTCCTCTTGAGTACAAAAACCCATTACAGGCTCAACGCCTGCACGGTTGTACCAGCTGCGGTCAAAGAAGACCATCTCGCCGCCTGACGGTAGATGTGCGACGTATCGCTGAAAATACCACTGCGTCTTTTCGATGTCGCTTGGTTTGTTCAGAGCCACGACACGCGCTCCGCGGGGGTTGAGATGCTCTATAACGCGCTTGATCGTTCCGCCTTTGCCGGCGGCATCGCGCCCTTCAAAGATCATAAGCACCTTCAGGCCGCTCTCTTTGACATGGTTTTGCAGTTTTAAGAGCTCTATTTGAAGGGTCTTGAGCTCATCTTCGTAGCGAAGCGTCTCCTCTTTTACCCAGACGGGAACACGTTTCTTCTTCTCGTTCTTGTTACGCTCTTCGTGCTCTTCCTCTTGCTCTTTTTTGCTTTTGCGTCGATCGGGATGGTCTAAATCCTCTATTTTCGAGTCTTCGTCCAACTCTTCAAAAATCAGGTCTCTCTCTTTATTGCTCATATCTATCCTCTATTAGGGGTACCCCTTATTAAACCTTTCGATTATAGAGGAAGAAACTTTAAAAAGAGTTTTTTATGGCATCATCGATCTCATCGATCTTTTCACATGCCGCAAAGCAGCTCTGAGAGCCGCAGATAAGGATCTTCTCTTCACTGCTCGCTTTGGTCAAGACAAACGGGTAGGAGAGCTTTGCGATTTCACATGCCGAATCGATAAGCGTCGATGCCGAGGCTTTAACGACTCTCTCGCCTTTTAAGTAGCGCAGCATCTGAGTCAGCATATAGGGGTAGTAGATAGGACGGCGTCCGAGATCATAGGAGTTGTACTCAAGCGTCTTAAAGGCAAAGTGACGGTACTTATCATCCTCTAACAGCGTAGAGAGGCTCAGTAATACATCTATCATGATACTGATCGAACTGACGTAGGTGTTGTCCGTCGTCTCGGCTTTGACCTCGAACTCGCCTATGCTGAAGTTCCACATGCCGTTCTTATAGAACTTCTCCAGTGCCATGTTGGCGATTCGTTGTGCTTGGATAAGATAGAGCTCATCTTGGGTCGCTTGGAATGCGGCGATAAGGGCTTGGGCTAAAAAGGCGTAATCCTCCAAGAACGCTTCGATCTTTGGCTCTTTGTGGATAAGCGTAGTGTGGTAGAGTCTGCCCTCTATGTACATCGTCGCTATCAACTTCTCTAGATGCTTGAGGGCTCTAGCGGTGTATCTGCCATCGACGCTGCCAAGCGTAAAGAGCGCTTTGATCATCATGCTTGACCAGGATGTCTGTATCTTTTTGTCGATAAAAGGGTATTCACGCTTGCTTCGCAGCTCTTGCAAGACTCTTCGTATCTCTTCAAAGCGCGGTGATGGGATATTTTCGAATCGGATGATGTTTTTTCCCTCGAAGTTTCCATCAGGGGTGACACTCATGAGCTCTAACTCTTTGGCGACATGACTCATGCCGGCTTTTGCAAGTGCCTCAAAGAGCTCTTCATAGCCGTAAGTAAAGTATGTTCCCTCTTCGCCTTCGCTGTCCGCATCGCTTGCCGAGTAGAAGAGATCATCTTCGCACATATAGTTGAACCAAAAATCTGCACACTCCTTTGCCGTATGCAGGTGCGATTCGTTACCGTAGGCCAGATAGACCTTGGTGTAGAGCTCGCACAAGAGTGCGTTATCGTAGAGCATCTTCTCAAAGTGCGGCACGAGCCACATCTCATCCACGCTGTAGCGGCAAAAACCGCCGTCCACAAGGTCGTACATCCCTCCGCGTCGCATATTCTCCAAAGTATCAAGCAGCATCGCGCGAGCCGCTTTGTCGTCATAGAGCCTATCTATATGCAGGAGTGTGTTCAGCGTCGATACGTGAGGGAACTTCGGCGCGACCGAGAAGCCGCCGAATTTGGGCTCATAGTTGTTTTTAGCCTGAAGCATGAAGTTCTTTATAAAATCCTCACTCAGTTTCGTCGCCTCTTTGGGATGCTCTTTATGTTTAATGAAACTCTCGACCTCATCGGCGTTTTGAAAGAGTTTCGGATCGTTTTGCGCAACTTTCTCGGCTATGATATTGGTGAGTTCGATAAAACCTATCCCTTGGATATTCGTCCCCTCGGTGGTCGGCGGAATATAGGTTCCCGCGTAAAAGGGTTTGTTGTTCGGGGTGCAGAAGATGCTTGTCGGCCAGCCGCCCGCACGGCGATTGAGGAGCATATAGACCCCTTGATAGTGTTTGTCTATGTCGGGGCGCTCTTCGCGATCGACTTTGATGGATATAAAGTGCTCGTTAAGGATCTTCGCGCACGCTTCGTTCTCAAATACTTTCTCCTCCATCACGTGGCACCAGTGGCAAGAGCTGTATCCTATCGAGATGAAGATGGCCTTGTTCTCTCTCTTGGCTCTCTCAAAAGCCTCGTCGCACCAAGGGTACCAATCGACGGGATTGTTCTTGTGTTGTTGAAGATAGGGTGAATCTTCGTGTTCTAATCTATTTGGCATGTGAATATCCTATATTTTTATTAATTTTATACGCATGGGGAAGTGAATTCCCCATTGCTACGTTAACACTGGGTTCCACTCGGCGTGGTGCCCGCGCGACTCGTCGCTTTTTGAATTTTAT
>JACXUD010000065.1 GCA_014764025.1 Campylobacterota bacterium
AACTCCAATATCGACTCGACGATCCTCTGCACGCTAAAGAGCTTTTTACTCGGTTTGGCATGTGAAAGCAGACGGTCGCTAAAGCTGTACGCACTCAGCAAGTCGCCGTTTTTTAGGGTAGAGAAGCCCAGTAGCGCTATGACCTCCGCAATTGCCTCTTGTTTGAAGCGGTGCGAACCGAAGTGGACACTGCCGTTGAGGATACTCACAAGCACCACGTTGAGCTCGCGCTCCTCTTTGAAGACCTTGATAAAGGGGCGCTGCATCTTTGCGGTGATGTTCCAGTCGATATGGCGGATATCATCGCCGGGCATATACTCTCTAAGCTCGATAAAGTCATACCCCTCGCCTTTAAAGATGGAAGGGTTATTCCCCACCATCTCGCTAAAGACCTGTTTGCGGGCTCTGACCAGGATTTTTTGCAGCTTGCTCATTTACGGGATTTTCACGCTCTCTAAGACGCTTTGAATGATCGAATCGGTCGTGATCCCCACTGCTTCGGCCTCATAGGTGAGCACGATACGGTGACGCATCAGCTCTTTGGCTATGTAAGCTACGTCTATCGGAGTGACGAAGTCTTTGCCGCGCAGATAGGCCATCGCCTTGACCGCTTTAAACATATCGATACTCACGCGCGGCGAAGCTCCGAAGTGGATATAGTTCTTGATCTTCTCTAGTCCGTACTGCTCAGGGTGTCGTGTCGCATTGATAAGCTCTATCATATACTCCTCGACCTGCGTATCGACATGCACCGCTTTGATCGCCGCTTTGATATCTGCTATCATATCCATCGTAACGACCGCCTCTATCTGCTCGGCACTGCCGCTTGAGATACGTCTTGCGATCTCAAGCTCTTCCGTTTTAGAGTTATACCCCACGACAAGCTTAAGCATAAAACGATCTAATTGAGCTTCGGGGAGCTGATAGACACCCTCTTGCTCTACGGGGTTTTGCGTCGCCATTACAAAGAACGGCGGCTCGAGCCTAAAGGTCGTATCGCCAAGCGTGACCTGCTTCTCTTGCATCACCTCCAAAAGTGCGGACTGCACCTTTGCAGGGGCGCGGTTGATCTCGTCGGCAAGGAGCAGGTTTGTAAAGATCGGCCCTTTTTTGATCTTGAAGCTGTTGTTTTGCGGGTCATAGATCTCTGCACCCAAGATATCCGATGGCAAAAGATCGGGCGTGAACTGCGCACGTTTAAAACCAAGCCCCAGCGCTTTTGCAAGGGCATTGACGGTTGTGGTCTTGGCAAGTCCCGGAACCCCCTCGATAAGTATGTGACCGTCGCAAAAAAAGGCGATAAGCAGAGAGTCGATCATTCGCTCCTGCCCTACGACGACCTTTGCGACCTCTTTTTTTATCAAATCTATCGGTGAACTCATAAAACAACCTCGTCTAAAAAATGTAGGTTAGTATATTCAAGTTCGGTTAATGTTGAGAAAATTTGAAAAGATTTAGAAGCGAAGAGTTCGGCATGTGAATATTCACATGCCGATTATAAGAAAAATGAACTCTTAAAGCGACAAGCCGCGAGAGTTCACGGCTGATCTGCTCAAATCGATTTTGCTAATTTTTGGGCATTAAATATCAATTCCCGGTAATAAAAGCGACGATCCCTCTCTCTTGGATCATCCCCTCGTATTTCGCCGTTCTGGCAATAGCATCTTCAAACCCATCCACCGAGCTCTCTTTGGTTTTGTACTCGGTGTTTGAAACGATGTTACCGCTTGCATCGGTGGCCTTGATGGTCGTTTTGCGAAGAGCGATGACAAGGTTGTTGAACTGATCGTTCGCCGATTTTACACGCTTCTCTTTTGCAACCGTCTCGATTGAGATAAGTACGTTGTATTTCGAATCGTTGAAGGCTGCATTAATGGCACTAAGCTCTGAGCGCACCAGCGAAGCGAGCGTCTGCGAGTTTTTATCCGAGACGATCTTAAAGACGAGTTCGCCTCTTGCTTTGCGCATCGCTTTGGTGTACTCGGCATAGCGAGCCGTATAGGCGCTGTCGTCGTAGTTTTTATCAAGTGCATGCAGCAGCGGGAAGATCGAATCGGTCTCTTTTAGAAGCGAATTGATCGCTACCGAGATCTTCAACTTCTCAAAGATGCTCGCATTAGAGTAGAGCTCCCACTCCGTTTTGAGCTTCGTATCGACTTTCTCCAGGTTCACTTCATAGTTTTTACGCAGTATCGAGCGATCCACTTCGACCAAAACGCTCCAGTTCCTGCCCTCTTGCAGGCTCTCTACAACTTTTACATCCGTATAGTTGATCTGCTTGCTCTTTGCCACCACCTCGTTTTTGGTATTGGAGAGCACCTGCTCATCATCACCCAAGCGCGTCGCGCTCACCGATGAGCTGAATGTCGAAGCGACATCAACGGAGATCTTTGCACTGATATTTGCAAGCGCGTCATTCTTTGCGGCATCGACACTATCGCCGCTTCCCACACCGTAAAAATAGTGTGCACTATCGGCCGGAGGATTCATGATCCACTCTTTCGAGACCGAAGATGCGGCCGCACCGCACGCACTAAACAAAGCAATACCTAAAAACAATATCAACGACTTTAAATACATAAATACCCTTCTACTCTGCAACGTACGTTACTTTTTCTCTGCGGCTTGCGCTTTCTCTAAAGCCTCTTGCGCCGCTGCCTCTTGCTCTACTTTCGTCTGATGCGCCAGCATGATGATATCCGTCACATTTTCATACTTTTCGGCAAGAGATTTTTGTTTGAACGCATAGTATGTCCCGATTCCGACGTTAGGAAGAAGATAGATCGCATTTTTTACAAGTCTCACCATACGCTCATCAAACTTGGCCTGCAGATTTGCCGGAACATGCGCTTTAGCGACAGCCAAAGACTCAAGCTCTTTTGGGAATTTTGCGAGGATGTTGTTTGCGACGATCTGAGCCGTTGCCAGACCGAACGCCGTATAGGCCTCATTGCCGCCGACTAGTATCTCTTTAGAGACGATATTGACGTTTTTTGCAAGTGCGACGTAGTTTTCATCTAAATTGATGTCGGCCTGCACGGCTGCGCTCATCTGATCGAGCAGTTCAAAATAGATCTTCTCTTTCTCATCGGCAATCGATTGCGCCTCTTTGAGTCTCTGTTCAATCGTTGCGAGTTCATTCTCTGCATCTAGCTTCTCTTGTGCACTGAGTTCAATAGTCTGATCGCCCTCTTTTTTACCGCCGTCTATCTTTGTTTTGATCTCACCCTTTTCACCCTCGAGTGCGCCTACCTCTTGGAATGCCTCTAGCATCTCATCGTTGGCACTAGCTAGATCTTTTTGAAGGTTTACGGGTGCCAAAGCGATCACCGCACTCCCGATGGTAGGATAGACATCGCCCGTTGCCGCTTCGATATCGATCATCTTGCCGTCTTTAAACTCCAAAAAGTTCCCTAAAGAGTCGTCAAAGTTGAATACGTTTGGCCAGTTGGCTTTATCTTTACCGTAAAAGACCGTAATCTTTTGCACCGCTCGATATGCCAATGGTGAGATAGTCTGATCCATCAGCCCAGCCGCGATGTTGCCGTAGTCGCCGAGCTGACTCATAAGCACCCCTGAACCGAGCATCTTACGCTGAATGTGTTTTGTATAGTGTGCCGTTGCATAATAGGGCTCATCCATGATAGCATCGGTGATGAACTTCCGCTCTGTCTCATTCAGATCTGCCGCGACCTTTGCCGGCCACTTTGCATCCCCCGAGAGCGGCATCTTAAAGGCCATGATGTTGTTTTCACGAACGATCGTCATTCCAAGTGCTACACGATTGGCTTGGATCTCAAGCGTCGGCACCTCCATCTGTGAGGCCATCATCTCTTGTGCCGCGCTGCATCCGTTCATTGAAAATGCGGCAAGAGCGAGTGCCGCTGCATTTAAAGCTACTTTTTTGATCATCTTTTATCCCTTTTTATCTCTATTTATATTCGCTCTCGGTACTGCCTAGCATCGAGTTGCGGTCTTGGATGAGTGCCTGATTAGCCTTATCCGACTTTTTCGTTTTGTCTAATAGATCATAGAAGTTGTCAAAACGCGCTTTTGCGGCCACGACCAACTCATCTTTAGATCCCCCTTGCATGAACGCCTGATCGTAGTTGGTGTTCGCACTATCGAGCAGCTTCATATCCTCTGTGATGCTTGCCTCTGCTTCATAAAGAATTGCTAGGTTATAGTAGTAGTTGAGATCTTTGCTTCCTTTGAAGTTCTCCATCAACTTGATGGCGCCTTTGTAGTTTTTTCTCGTCGCATAGTCGATGACATGCTCCAAACCGCTCGGCATCGCTTTGAACTCGCGAAGCTGGTTGGTCTTTAGCGGCGAGATGTCGGAGATGAAATATTTTACGACCTTGCTTACGGCATCCGATGCCAACTCGTTCTCTGTAGGCAGTTTTGTCACGTCTGCCGATTGTCGATTCTTTCGGTCACTATATTTTTTGACCAAAAACTCTTCACTTCCGCGTGCAAGCGTAAAGGTTACCTCTAGCGCCATCGCGACTTTCGTCCCCTCTTGCTTATAGTCGTAGTTTGAAATGCTCATATTCAAATTCACGCCCTCTTCTCCCCCAAGCGGATCGATGGCGATGAAATTTGTCTGCGTCAAGCTCGCTTTGACGCTATCAAGCAGCATCTGCTCCAACTTGCCGTTTGAACTGCTCGCACCCTTAACCTTAGGGTTGAGCCACAGAGCCAAATAGGCACCTTTAGAGATAAACTCGTCTTTTGTCTCTATTTTGCTTAGTTTCGCAGCCTCTTTAGGCGCGGTATAAGACGGAATAACTATTTGCGGACCGGCCCCGCAAGCACTAAAAAAAGCACCTACGCCGACGGCCATACATAGTGAAAACACTCTCTTCATTAAGAGCCCCTTTTATTCGAAGTAGCGTGATTCTAGTTAATTTATATTTAATATTAATTGAAAATAGCCTTTTTTGCCTCTTTTAGATTTTTAATCCTGCCATCGCTCATTGCCTCTATGATAGGTTTGTATCGTTGAGCATCTTCGAGTGCGAGCAATATCGCCAACTCTTTCATGTCGTCGCTCTTTTGCACTTTTTCACTAAACGACTCGAAACTATCGGTTTTGCCTCCCTCTCTTTTTTTGAAGAGGTAACACGTCAAGAGGCCCAAGAGAAAGGATACCGCCAACGCCGCGTGGTAGAGATAGCCATTAGGCTGTATGCTCTTGTGCGGCGAGTCTATCTTCTGGAGCGTTTTTTGCACCTTAGCGGGATGAAGCTCGATATGTGCCGCTTCGACTAGTAGGCTCTTTTTTACCCCATCTTTCAGCGATAGATACTCCAACGCTTTTGCTTCGAGATCGAATGAGTTTTGTGAAACAAAAGCGATCTGCTGTTCGAATTTTCCGACATAACCATCCTTTGTAAGGCTGTACTCTTTCAAAGGCTCGCTTGCAAAGACCTTCACCCCTTTTGGCGCATACTCAAAGGGTTCTATATCTTGCAGGTTGCCGACCCCTTCGATCTTTATCTTGAGCTGATAGGGGGTAAAGGCCTCTAGGGTCTTGTTTGAGTCTTCAACGCTTATCGTAAAGTCACCCACAAGTGCGGCATGTGAATCCTCTATCTCAAAAGCAAGGGGTTTTTGTTTGATAATCTTCTTGCTAAACTCCTCATACTGCGCATTGTCACGCCCCAAAACGGTATTTTCGATAGAGTCTTTATTGGTCTTTTTCATCGTCACGTCAAAGTCCAAGAGAATCTTGCCGCTCTTTTTGGCAAAAAGCAGATACTCGTAACTGTTGATACGCTTGCCCTCTTTGAGACTACGCTCGGCCGAGAGGCGATAAAGACGATATTCAGGGCTCTCTTTTGGAGGGTTGAACTCGATCGTGTAGAGCTCTCCCATATCTACAAAACGGCACTCATAGCGCAGATAGATCGCTTCACCCGTTTTGGCTTTGAATTTGTTGGCCTCTGCGCTCCACTCATACTCCGATGCCAAGAGCGGCGTCAAAAGAAAAAATATTATACAAATGGTGACTCTACCAAGGTTTCGTTTCATGTACGCTCCGTTTGTTGATAAGCTCATACTGTGTTGAACTCAGTTTCGATTTCCCGCCTTTAAGGCTGAACTGCTCTTCGCGTTCAACCTTTTTGCCGCCATCGCTCGCCCCCGAGCTGGCATCAGCCGCACTGCTCATGTTGCTCCCGCCGCCCTCTTTTTTCTTCTGCGAACTCTCCTGCTGCGATGCGTTTTGGCTCTCTTTGGCTTTTTGGTTGCCCGTGATCATCTCTTTATGGGTCGCATTCTCGATGAAAAGGTAGTTCTCTACGCTCTCTTTGTCGATGCGTCTGCTAAGTGCTTTTATGTAGTACTCTCTCGCCTTTTCAAAGTTTTTGAGCCGCACATAGGTGTTGGCGATATTGAATAGTAGATCGGCATCCGCCTCCTTTTCGCCGGCCTCAAGACGGCTAAAGAGCTCTAAAGCCCTATCATAAGCCCCTTGTTTATAGAGACTGCAAGCAGCGTTGTACTTCTGAGACTCTAAAGAGCCGTATATCTCCGCGGCTCGCTCATAATCGCCGCTTTTATAGGCCTTTTGCGCCTCAATTTGTAAATACGCATCAAAAATAGATGCATCCAGATTTATGCCGACCAGCATAAATAGGGGAACAAGCGCTTTTTTCACATGCCGACCAAACGAGGTGAGAACCAAGAGCAATATCAGCAGCGAGACGATGGCCGGATAGTAAAAGAGCTGTAGATCGTTTTGCAGGCGTATCTGCGACGCCGCCTCATCCTCTCGTTTTTGCGCGAGATGCGATATCACCTCTGCCATGCTCTTTGTGTAAACCCCACCGCTACTTTCTGCTAGAGTTTTTATGGCGTCGTTTTGGCGCGTTATAACGATGTTGCCGGCCTCGTCGCGAAGCAGCTCGCCGTTTTTTAGATTCAGTGAACTGCCGAACTCCGTCGCCGTCATCAACACGCTCACCTCTAAGCCGTTACTTTTCGCAAAATCGGCCTCTTTTGCATAACTGCTCTCGTCTGCCCCGTCGGTGATGAGAAGAAGCGACTTGCTCGGCGATTTCGAGAGCCTTACAGAGAGCTCTAGCGCGCTCATGACACTGCTTCCTTTTGTGACGACAAGCTCGTCGTTCAAACCGCTAAAGAGATGCAACAAGAGCTCTTTGTCTTCGCTGAGCGGCGAAAGGATGATGGCGTTTGTCGTAAAACCCACGATCGCGTATCGGCTCTGATTTTTTGAGTTTATAAGCTCGGCCAAAGCACTCTTAGCCGCCTCTAAGCGCGAAGGGACGATATCGGTCGCACGCATTGAGTATGAGAGATCGACCGCGACGATGACGTCGTTCACGTAACGCTGGGTGTCTATCGTCGAGCCTCGTATTATAGGCTGTGCAAGGGCAACGACAAGCAAAAGATAGGCAACCCCGAGCCACAAGGCCGCCGATCTTATACGATTCAAGCCGGCTCTATGCACCAAAGCCGCCAAGGGAACAAGAAGCCAAAAGAAGATCGGTTGTTCAAAGATCATGACTTAAGCCTTTGATAGGTAAAAAAGAGCACGATCAACGCTGCGATGAAGAGAGGGATCTGATAAAAATATTCAACTCCAAAGAGCTGTGAGCTTTTTATCTTGGAGATCTCCAGCTCATCGATCTTCTCATAGACCTCTTGCAGTGCTTTGGAGCTTGTTGCATAGTAGAACTCTCCGCCGCTCTCTTTGGCGATCTGCTCGAGCAGCGCACTGTCGGCCTCGCCTTCATTGCCGATGCCGATCGTATATATCTTTATGCGCTCTTTTTTCGCTATCTCGATCGCATCCTTCGGCGAGATGCTTCCTGAGTTATGTTCGCCGTCACTGAGCAGTATCATCACCCTGCTTTTGGCATGTGAAAATGCGAATGCTCGTGCCCCGATGGCGATTGCTTCGCCTATCGCCGTATTCTGCCCGGCCATCCCCTGCGTCAAATATGAGAGCATATCGGCGACGATCTCTTTTTCATAGGTGATGGGCGAAGCGATAAAGGCATAGTCACCGTAAAGAACGACCCCGACATTATCATGTTGGCGCCCCAAGATGAACTCTTTGGCGATAAGCTTCGTTACCTCAAAGCGCGTAAGCCTCTGCGGGTTTTGTTCATCTTCTAAAAAATCGAGGTGTTCACCCTCTTTGATAAAGCCTGATGAGTTCATAGAGCCGCTCGCATCGATAGCCAGCACAATATCGCGCCCTTGTCGGTTATACTGCGCATCTGCGTCATAGTGAAGCGGCGAAGCAAGGGCGATAAGCAGCAGTACAAAGAGGGTTACCAATAAAATCGAGTGCTTAAGCCATGAGTATTTCGAAGGGTTTAAGAGATGCAGATGGACAAAAAAGCGCTGATTCATAGGCTCTTTGCATCGATATATGCAGTATATAATCGGAATAATGAAGAGGATGACCCACGGGTATTCAAAACTGTATTGACTCATACGCGCATTGTAACAAATATAGGGCACCTCTGCGACTATTTTACAAATATTGCTTAGATTTGTGACGCTTTTAAAAAATTTGAAAAAAAATTGGATCTTTCCATCTATTTTCTTGACATTAAAAATAAAATTCCCTATAATTCCCGTCCACAAACAGTAAGTTTGTTAAGAAAATGTCTCGCTAGCTCAGTTGGTAGAGCACGTCACTTTTAATGATGTGGCCGATGGTTCGAGTCCATCGCGGGACACCATTCTTCTTATTTTGTGGCCCCATCGTCTAGCGGTCAGGATCCCAGGTTTTCATCCTGGTTACCGGAGTTCGAGTCTCCGTGGGGTCACCACTTAATCACTAATCTCAAACTAACAAAACACCACACGACAATCCAGTAAACACACTCACTCTTAAACAACCAAGAGTATCTATTACGGTATATTCAACTTCACTTTAACACGGTAGAGAAGTTTGATGCTCTGTAGGAATAGCCACAAGAAGAGCAAAGGTAGTATAAGACTCTCGACCACGAATATAGTAATAAGGTTGATTATTTTCAATGTGGCTTCATTGATGTTCTCTTCAAGTGCTTCAATTCTTTTAGAAATATTCATCGCTTGAGTGAAACCTTCATATTTATG
>JACXUD010000066.1 GCA_014764025.1 Campylobacterota bacterium
CTTTATGCGCAAAGTCGCTTGCAAGCTTCTCTCCCACCGGAAAGATACCGACCTCAAGCCCCAACAAAAAGACCGCAAGACCCACGCCCACTATCGCAACCCCTATAGAGGTGGTTAGCCAGTTGTGCGGAACGCTTTGAATGATAGCCAGTTGGAAGAATATAATGACCAGCATGATCGGCAACAGATCTCGAAACGACTCTTTTAAGAGCTTAAAGAATGATTTAAAACTTAACATGCTTTCCTTTAAGTTGTATAATGGCTTAAAAGCGCTCCAACGATCCTCTCACGAGAACTTCAAAGAGATCTTTTGCGATATTTACGTTAATTCTATCAATATATGACTTAAATAGGATATAATTCGCATCCTCGTGGACAAATGGGAGAGTGGTTGAATCCAGTCGCCTGGAACGCGGCCGTAGTGAAAGCTACCGAGGGTTCGAATCCCTCTTTGTCCACCACTCGCTTCAAACTTCTTTATTTCTTAGCGAATTGAATTACTTATACATCAAATTTCTATAATTATCTAAAATTAAGATACACTATGATTGTTAAAAATTTACGTTACGAGGTATAAGATGCCAAATCTCTCTATTAAATTTAGAATAATAGGCATGGTGATCGCCTCCTTGATCGCTACGGTGCTTATCGTTTCATTCGTCGCTATAACGGAGATCAAAGAGACTCTGATTCAAAACAGCTACGATAGGCTCACCACTGCCAGAGACATCAAAAAAGACCGCTTAGAGGCCTTCTTCGAGCGCAGAGCCGCAGATATAGACGTCCTATCCAAAACTCAAGCCGTCAAACTGCTCTATAATGATCTAAGCGAGCTCTATGAAGAGGGTGTTGCACAGCAAAAGGGAAACTTCCCGATCGAAAACGAGAAGGTCAAAAGACGCACCCAAGCCTATGAGGCCTTCTTTCAGAACTATCTTAAGGTCTATGGATATTACGACGTCTTTATCATAGATGCCCTAAGCGGTCAAGTGATCTATACGGCGGCAAAAGAGTCGGATTACGGCGAAAATCTCAAAAGCGGCCCGCTTAAAGAGAGCGGTCTGGGCAGAGTCTTTGCAAAAGCGATATCAAGCAACAAGACGGCATTTGTAGATATGCAGCCCTACGCCCCAAGCAACGACGATCCTACTATGTTCGTTGCAACGCCCGTCAAGATGTACGGGGAGTTGACTCTTGTCGTAGCGCTTCAACTGAGCGATAAAGCGATCAACGAGATCACGACATACAGAGAGGGGTATCAATCCTCCCAAGACGACTACCTTGTAGGCTCGGATAAGCTTATGAGAAGCGACAGCTATCAAGACCCCGAACTACACTCCATCAAAGCCTCGTTTGCCAACCCGCAAAAAGGGAGCATCGATACCGAAGCGACCCGCGAAGCACTCCAAGGCAAAAGCGATACGAAACTCATCACCGGCTATACCGGTTCTATCATACTCACCTCGTATGCTCCGCTTCAGGTAAGCGAAGATATCCGCTGGGCCATCATCTCGAAGATAGATGAGCGTGAAGTGCTTGAAGCACCAAACAAAATAAGAAATGAGATCGCCATCCTCTCAATCATCATCGTGGCCGTAATCATCGCCATCAGCCTTGTTCTTGTCAATATCAGCCTTGTACAGCCTATCGAGAAGTTTAGAGCCGCCATCAAAGATATAGGGGCTACGAACGATCTGACAAAACGACTCTCAAGCGACGCTCCTCACGAGATCAACGAGATGTCTATGAGCTTTAACGAGCTCATCAGCCAACTGCACGAGCTTCTTGATAACTCCAAGCGCTCTTCGACCGAAAATGCCTCTATCGCCCATCAGCTCTCTACTACGGCGCTAAGCGTGGGTAAAAATGTAGAAAAATCGGTCACTACGACGCAAGAGGCCAACTCTGCGGCGGAGAAGATCAAAGAGGAGATACTCAAATCCATCGATGATGCGCAAGGGAGTAAAAAAGAGATCTCAAAGGCCAACGAGAACCTCAAACGCGCCCGCGAAGAGATCATCTCGATGAACTCGAAAGTCCAAGAGACTGCCGAAGCGGAAGTGGAACTTGCCGAGAAGATGAGCCATCTCTCTAATGATGCCAACCAGGTCAAAGCGGTCTTGGAGGTTATCAGCGACATCGCCGATCAAACCAATCTGCTTGCACTCAACGCCGCTATAGAAGCCGCCCGTGCAGGCGAGCACGGACGCGGTTTCGCCGTTGTTGCGGATGAAGTGCGCAAACTCGCCGAGAGAACGCAAAAATCACTCACCGAGATCAACGCAACGATCAACGTCATCGTACAATCCGTTATGGATGCAAGCGGACAGATGAGCCAAAACTCCGAAGAGATCCAATCTCTCGCACTGATAGCTTCCCAGATCGAGACAAAAATAAACGAGAGCGTCTCCATCGTTAATCTCGCGGTCAAAGCGACCGATAAAACGGTGAACGACTTTGAGATGACGGGCAAACATGTTGAGAATATTGCCAAAAAGGTCTCAGAGATCAATACTCTATCGGGCACAAATGCCCGCAGCGTAGAGGAGATCGCTTCGGCGGCCGAGCACCTCAACACGATGACAGAAGAGCTCAATAGCAAACTTGAAGTCTTTAGAACCTAAAAAGATCATTCTTGTGGGCGCCTCGACGGGCGGCCCCTCATTGATCGAAAAGATCCTTGCCTCTTTAGAGAATAACTTCGACGCCACCCTCATCATCGCGCAACACATGGGTGCCGATTTTATTCCCAGCTTTTTAAAGCGCCTCACTTTAAAGTCAAATGTCCCGGTCTCTATGGCCCAAGAGGGTATAGCGCTTCAAAACAAAAAAGCCTATTTGACAACCGCCAAGAGCGAAGTGCTCTATCAAAACGGGCATCTCCTCTTTAGCGTCAAAGAGTTTTCACATACCGACTACAATCCAAGCATTAACCACCTCTTTAGCTCATGCTCTAAACTTCCCTCATCCTATCGTATTCTTTGCGTTTTGCTGACGGGTATCGGCGATGACGGCGTAGATGGGTGTGTGGAGCTGAGCCAAAAGGGTTTTGCATGTATCGCTCAGAACAAAGAGAGCTCTATCGTATTCGGTATGCCTGCACGTGCTGCGGAGCGTGTCCAAAACATCACGATGCAAAGCTTCGATGAGATTCTCAAAACCATCATCGAATTTGCAAGAGAGTCGCCATGCTAAGCTTTCTGTTCAAGAAAAAAGAGACCACCGCACAAGAGCAGACCCAAATACCCAAGGAGGAGTTCGAAGAGATCTCCCTCATCGGCAACTATTTTTATGCCCTTTGCGGGATCACATTTGAGAATCAGCCTTCGATTTTGCAGAGCAAAACAAAGAGCTTCTGCAGGGCGCATCAGATCAACTCCTACAAAAAACTCTTAGAGAGGGTAGAGAACGACCCGCAGATGCGCCAGGAGTTCATCAACTATCTAACGACGAACGAAAGCTTCTTCTTTAGGGAGTTTGCTCAGATAGAAAGCCTTGTGCAGAAGATCAAGAGCGAGAGCGGATCTACCAAGATTCTCTGTGCACCATGCGCAAACGGAGAGGAGAGCTACTCGGTCGCCATCGCCCTCATAGAGGCTGGTGTTTCAAAAGAGCGGTTCAAAATATACGGTATCGATATCAACTCCGATGCCATTGAGAACGCCCGCAGGGGTATCTATCGCCAGCGAAGCATCAAATATATTCCCGAGCCGCTGATAAAGCGCTACTTCACATGCCAAAACGAGCGCTATGTGCTCTCTGAGGAGATTAAAGAGCTTGTAGAGCTAAGGGCGTGGAATATATTTGACGAGGCTTTTTTAAAATGGGAGCGCTTTGATTATATCCTCTCAAGGAATATGCTCATCTATTTCGATCACCCGACGAAGATGCGGGCGAAAAGAATCTTGGAATCGCTGCTGATCGATCCATCCAAAGAGGTACTCTTCGGACATGCCGATCTGCTTTAGGCTACTTCACGACGCCGTCTAGCACCGGTACGAAATCGCACGCCTCCAGCTCCGTCTGCTCTATGCGCTTACCGAGCTTTTTGAACTTTGTAATAACCTGTTTGGCACCTTTATTAATGGGAGCGACCAAGATGCCTCCCTCGCTTAGCTGTTCAAAAAGCTTTTGCGGAACCGCTTTTGCGGAGGCGGAGAACAAGATACGGTCATACGGGGCATACTGCACCCACCCGTTTTGCCCATCATCCGTGCGGGTGTGCACGTTGCTGAGCCCAAGCTCTCGAAAACGTATTTTTGCTTCTAGCATCAGCGACTCTATCCGTTCGATGGTGAATACGCCTCGAAAGAGCTTGGAGAGCACCGCGGCCTGATAACCGCTGCCGCATCCTATCTCCAAGACCCTATCGGCCCCCTTGGGCTCAAGATACTCCGTCATCTTTGCAACGGTAAGCGGGGAGCTTATCCACTGGGCCGAACCCATCGGCAGGGCATCAAGCTTATAAGCGTTGTGTTTGAAACCCGTAGGCACAAAAAGCTCTCTATTCGTCTGTGCGATCGCTTTTTTCACCTCTTGGCTTAAGGGAAAGCGTTTGTCGCACTCATCGGCCATTCTTGCCGTCTTGGTAGCTGTAATTCTATCCATCGATTCCTACGTTCATATAGCGTCTCATCAGTGAGATCTCTTTTTTGTCAAATGGTGCTACTAAGCAAGGGCTATTCCCATTACGCTCTTCGACCCCCTGCGGCGTTATTATGCCGCTTAGAGCCGTACACTCCTCATTGGCGCTGTCGCTTGCAACCACATAACACTGGTTAAGTATTGCAAGCGATCGCGTAAGGGAGCGAAAGTGTTCGCTTCTGATGGAACCCCACCAAGAGGGCACCGCTATGATATCCGCACCCTCAAGAGCACTCCAAAACTCCTTGAAGCGAAGTTCAAAGCAGATCAAGATGCCGATCTTCAAACCGCCGACATCTACGATCTTCACCTCTTCGATTTCGCCTTCGCAAAAATAGTTGTGCTCGCCGCCGAATCGAAATAGCTTTGCCTTGGGGCGTTCATAGATCAATTCACCGTTATGAAAAATTTTCACGAAGTTGTAAAAACACTCGCCGCGCTTCTCTATCATCGTAAGCAGAACCGTTTTGGCATGTGAAACGTCTTGCAAAAGCGGTGCCGCATAGAGTGAAAAAGCGGAGGCGGCCTCGAAGTTCTCATAATCAAAACCGCTTAGGCAGACCTCGGGTGCCACGACGAAGGTGTTAGGCGCCGTGTTTGTTATAAGTGTTAGGAGTGTTTGTAGATTTGTTTCATACGAAGAGGTCGTTTTAAAAAGGAGCGAAGCGAGCTGCAAGCAAAGTTCCAAAGAGGCTTTGACAATGACTAAAAGTCATCGTCAAACGTAAGACTCCCTTTAGAGTAGTTGCTCACGGTCGCTTCAAAGAAGTTTGTCTTTTGGTCGTTGAACTTCGCAAAGTCATCAACCCATCTAATCGGATTAGTGACGTTGTAGAGCTTCTCGAATCCTACCGATGTGAGCCTATCATCCGCAAGATACTGGATATACTGCTCTACGATACCGTCAGTGAGACCCAAAATCTGCCCTTGCGTGATATATTTGCCCCAGGCCACTTCAAGCTCTACGGCCTTTTTAAACATCTCGATCACCTCGTCTTTGAGCTTTTCGGTGAAGAGATCGGCACGTTCGCGGCGAAGCGTGTTAATAAGATTCTTAAAGAGTGCCAGGTGCGTCACCTCGTCACGCTGGATAAAGCGTATCATCTGTGCACTTCCGAGCATCTTGCCCGAGCGAGCAAGCGTGTAGATATAGGTAAAGCCGCTGTAGAAGTAGATACCCTCTAGGATCTGATTTGCAAAACAGGCTTTTACGAGATTATGTTCGGTCGGATTTTTTGCCAGCTCTTCATAGACGGCAGCGATCGCATCGTTTTTATTTTTAAGCATCATATCACGGCGCCAGAGCTCATAGATCTCTTCGGAATTTTGGGAGATGCTATCAACCATGACCGCGTAGCTTTGAGAGTGGAGCGCCTCTTCAAACGACTGTCTGACCAAAATAAGATTGATCTCCGGCGAGGTGATATAGGGGTTGATGTTATCGATAAGGTTATTTGTTTGCAGCGAATCCATGAAGATAAGCTGTGAAAGTGCCTTGTCGTAAGCCTTCTTTTCGGCAGGGGTAAGATTCTTATAGTCATTGACGTCGCGCGTCATATCGACCTCTTTTGGGAACCATGTGTTATTGAGCATCACCTCCCACAGATTATAAGCCCACTGGTATTTGATGTCATTGAGTTCAAATATTCCCGTCGGGTCCCCTCCGAAGATTTTGCGTTCGTTCGCACCCTCTTTAGAGAGCGGATTATAGATCTTTTTTCTATTCATTTGTTTGCTCCAAAAACGTAGTGTATGATTATACTTTGTTAAAGTTAAAAAGATTTATTAGCTTAAAAATATTTTTAATCTTATATGAGTTAGAATTATCACAAGAACATTTCACAAGGATTCACAACGGGATTATTCGGACCCTCAGGTGTGCCTCAACACGATTACAACAGAGTAGTAGATGAACGTAACGCGCTTAGGGACGAAAACAACTCCCTCAAACAAGAGCTTAACAGAGTCAAAGATGAGCTTGAAAAACTTCAAAGAGAGCCAAAAAAGAGTGTTGCCGACACCCTGATGGAGATGCAAAACAGCAACCTCAAAAGCAATCTCGTGGATATTCAAGGCAACATAGCAGAGTCCGTGGGCACCTCCAAGACGATCCTCAAGACCAACGGCGAGCTCTTAGAGAGCATCCGCACCACCTCAAACGAAATACAGCATATCGTCTCCTCTCTTGAAGAGCTCAACTCTCTTGCAGAGGCCTCGATGAATACCGTTGCGGGACTCTCAAGCCGCACAAGCGATATCACGACCATCCTTGAGCTCATCAAGGATATATCGGATCAAACAAACCTTCTTGCGCTCAATGCCGCTATCGAAGCCGCCCGTGCGGGTGAGCACGGCCGCGGTTTTGCGGTTGTCGCCGACGAAGTGCGCAAACTCGCCGACCGAACGGACAAAGCAGTAAGCGAGATCAATATCTCTTTACAGACGATGAAGCAAGACGTCGATAGCATGTCCGAGCAGTTTGACGAGATGCAGCAAGGCGTTCACAGCTCAAACGAACTGGTGATGAAACTAAGCCATTCCCTCGCCAATGATTCAAACGAGATGCACGAATCGTTTAAAATAATGCACTATACGGCAGATCGCGTCTTTATGTCTTTGGCAAAGCTCGATCATGTCATCTGGAAGGTCAATACGTATTTTTCGGCCGTAACGAAAAAAGAGCAGTTCGCGTTTGTAGATCACCACAACTGCCGTCTTGGCAAGTGGTACTATGAGGGGGACGGCAAATCGAACTTCGCACGCACCAACAGCTACACCAAACTCGAAACGCCTCATGCCACGGTACACAACGGCACGCGGAAGGTATTTGATATCATTAAACAAGAGGCGATGGATCTCAATGCCCTCTCTAAGGCTTTTGGAGAGATGGAGAGCGGAAGCTCCGAGGTCTTTGCTACCCTTGACCGCATTTTAACGGAAAAGAAATAGCCACTTTTTCACATGCCAAAATCGGCATGTGAAACTATAGGATCTTGGCTACCTCTTCAAGGCTTAGCGGTTTATAGAAGTAGTATCCTTGAATGATATCGCACCCTAGCCCACTCACGATCTCAAGCTGCTCTTTTGTCTCCACACCCTCTACCACCATATCCATATTCATATTAGAAGCGATCGCAACGATAGATCTCATGAGCGGATAGTTTTTATCGTAATCTATCGTCAGATTATCCACAAAGAGTTTATCTATTTTAAGCGTAGTGATAGGGAATTTCGTAATATAAGAGAGCGATGAATAGCCCGTTCCAAAATCATCAAGCGCTATGGTGAATCCTCTATTGATCAGAGTGTTGATGCTCTGATCTATCTTTTTGCAGCTCTCCATAAAGATCGACTCGGTAAGTTCAAGCTCGAACCAGCTAGGATCTACCCCATGCTCTAAACTCTTCTTATCGATATAATCTATAAGAGAATCGGACATAAAATCGATCACGCTGATGTTTATCGAGATTTTATATTTCAAGCCCCTCTTGTGCCACTCTTTAGAGAGTTTAAAGACTGTATCTATCACGTACTTGGTGATTTTCTTTATCAATCCCGTCTCTTCGGCTACGGGGATAAACTCTGCCGGCGAATGTCCATTCCATCTTACAAGAGCCTCAAATGAGTCTATCGAGCCCTTTGAGATGCTGAATTTAGGCTGGAGTGCGATAGAGAGGCTCCCTTCGTTGATAGCCATACGAAGCTCTTTTTCCAATAAAAAATCTTCATAGCTATACTTTTTTTGTATCTCTTTATAGAAGACTATATTTTCGCTGCTGGCACTCTTTGCTTGCTGCAAAGCTGCATCGGTATAGGCCAAAAGCGACTCTTTATTATCGCTGTTTTCGGGAAAAGAGGCTACTCCCATACTTGCGCTTAAATAAAAAGTATATTCGCCGACACTGAACTCCTCTTCAAACATCTTCAATAGTCTTGATAAAAAGAGATCAATATTTTCAGCCGGATTCTTCACGATCAGCAAAAATTCATCCCCGCCGAGTCTTCCGATAAAATCAACAAAACCGAGTCTCTTCTGCAATTTTTCGGCAATCTCTCTTAAGACGATATCCCCATAATGGTGCCCTAGAGTATCATTTATCTTTTTGAAGCGGTTTATATCGATCTGTATGAGGCTAAAAGGCACCTTCTGGCTCAAGAGCTCATCGATCTTCTCAAGCGTTGACTCTCTGTTTGGCAGTGAGGTCAAGGTATCAATTTTAGAGAGGCGCAAGATATTCATATCGTCTATCTTTTTTTGCGTTATCTCTAAATTTACCGATTTTATCCCTATTTTTTGGTTGTTTTCATCAAAAAGCGCAGAGCATCTATGGCTTATCCAAGCTTCACTGCCGTCTCTTTTAATGATCTTGAACTCAAGCTCTTCATGCTGTTTATCGGTCTCGATATGCTCAAGATGCTCCGACCATCTCTTTTGATG
>JACXUD010000067.1 GCA_014764025.1 Campylobacterota bacterium
GACCTCACCATCATCCCCGTCATCAACAAGATCGACCTCCCCGCCGCAGAGCCTGAGCGCGTGGCAGAAGAGATCGAGGCGAGCATCGGGATCGATGCCACCGAAGCGGTGATGATCTCGGCCAAAACGGGCGTGGGTATCCGCAAGCTAATTGATACTATCGTGGACCGCGTGCCGGCCCCTGTGGGCGAGCCCGATTCGCCGACAAAAGCGATCATCTACGACTCTTGGTTTGACTCATATCTAGGTGCCTTGGCACTTGTGCGTGTCTTTGACGGCAGCATCAAAAAGGGGCAAGTCGTCAAATTGATGAGCAACGGCGAGACCCATCAGGTGCTTGATCTGATGTATCCGCACCCGCTTAAAAAGCAAAAGACCGCTTCGATAGATGCAGGTGAGATCGGTATCGTCGTGCTTGGGCTCAAAGATGTCAGCGTCATCAACGTAGGCGACACCATCACCGACGCCAAAAACCCTGCCAAAGAGCCCGTTGGGACTTATGAACCTGCAAAACCTTTCGTTTTTGCCGGACTCTACCCAATTGATACCGACCGTTTTGAAGAGCTTCGCGACGCGCTTGATAAACTCAAACTCAACGACAGTTCTCTCAGCTATGAGCCCGAGACTTCGATCGCTCTTGGTTTTGGATTCCGCGTTGGATTTTTGGGGATGCTGCATATGGAGGTCATCAAAGAGCGTCTTGAGCGTGAGTTCAACCTTGACCTTATCGCAACGGCACCTTCGGTCGTCTATCATGTTTACCTTAAAAGCGGCGAGATGGTCACAGTGCAAAATCCATCCGAACTGCCTGACGTCTCGGCGATAGACCATATCGAAGAGCCGTATGTAAAAGCGACCGTCATCACGCCAAACGACTTTCTTGGCAATATCATGACGCTTGTGACATCAAAGCGCGGTATGCAAGAGAAGATGAGCTACCTCAACGAACAGCGCGTCATGATGGAGTACTCTATCCCGATGAACGAGATCGTCGTCGATTTCTACGACAAGCTCAAATCGCTCTCTAAAGGGTATGCGAGTTTTGATTATGAGCCAAGCGGTTTTAGAGAGGGCGATCTTGTGAAACTCGACGTACGCGTTGCAGGCGATGTGGTCGATGCGCTCAGCGTTATCGTGCCGCGTACCTCGGCAGAGTCTCGCGGACGCGTTTTGGTTAAAAATATGAAAGAGATCATTCCGCGCCAGCTCTTCGAGGTTGCCGTTCAAGCGAGCATCGGCAATAAGGTCATCGCGCGTGAGACGGTCAAATCGATGGGCAAGAACGTTACGGCAAAGTGTTACGGCGGTGACGTATCGCGTAAGCGTAAGCTTCTTGATAAACAAAAAGAGGGTAAGAAACGTATGAAGGCCATCGGCAAGGTAAACCTGCCGCAAGAGGCCTTTATGTCTGTTTTAAAGATGGACTGACACATGAGCAAAAGCCTCTCTCTTCGCGCTAGCGAAAGCTTTAGTGAGGGGAATTGTTTTGCGGACGCGTTCGCGAAACAAGGAGACCGTTATATGGTAGCCTTTATGTCTGTTTTGAAGATGGACTAGCTTTAGTTTAGGAATTTTTCAATGAAATGCATGATATGTGAGAACTTTTCGCTCTTGCATATCTGCCGCCCCTGCCAAGCCACGCACCTCACCTCTTCGCTTTTCAAACGCAAAATCTCAAATAACATCGAAGTGATCTCGTTTTACGAATATGAGGATATCAAAGATTTTCTGCTCACCAAACACACCGATCTTGGCTACTACATCTACTCTATCATGGCACAAAACTCATTTGCTCTCTTTGCCAAAGAGTTTGCCTTTTCACATGCCATAACTTCGATCGCGGTCGATGACAAACCCTCTAGCGGCTATTCCCATACGGCTCTTTTGAACAGGCATCTTCAATCAAAATTTATCACGCCGGCCTACGCTAAACTGCGCGCAAAAAATGATGTGAAATATGCGGGTAAAAGCCGCGACTTTCGGCTTGCCAACCCGCGCGGATTTACTTTGGCGCCTATCAAAACCAAGGAGGTGATCTTGGTCGATGATATCATTACCACGGGCACGACGCTAAGTGAGGCTATTTTCACATGCCAAAAGGCAGGAATCGAGGTGCTCTTTTGTTTGACTTTGGCGACGGCGAAGATTCAATAATAGATTCTGAACGCTCAATTCGTCATTCTGAGTGAAACGAAGAATCTATTTTGGTTCTTCATACTTTTTGCTATCGCCAAAAAGTACGCAAAAAGCTCTTGCAACGGCTTCGAGCCCTACGGGTTCCCTCGGCCAATTCGCTTTTCGTCTAAAAACACAAAACTCGCTTCGCTCAAACAGTTGTGTTTTCTTAACGACTCTAAGCTCTTTGCCTCCGCTCTGCAGATGTTGCGAAATGACGTCATCTCTTGGCATGTGAATTTCATAAGAAGAATTCAATTCACACTGAACATTTTCCCGTCATTCCGAGTGAAACGAAAAATCCAATTCGCTCTGAACGAATATGAAGCGTCTATGCTTGCTTGCTCCACACACTCCACGGTTCACTCCAGCTTTCAATCGCCTTTTTCGCCTCATCGCTCATAAATCTCTCGCCTTCACTCGGCGGCAAGACAAAGCTGTAACTCTCGCCAAAAAGGGTAAATCTCAGCGCATAGGCGTGCAGATAGCCGCGCTCCTCTTGCTTTGCCTCCTCGGCATGTGAATATCGCTCATCCCCTGCGATGGGTGCGCCGATGGCTTTGAGTGCCACGCGTATCTGATGGGTCTTTCCCGTATGCGGTTTGACAAGATAGATACGTTCATTCGGTCGGGTCGAAGTGGATACGAACTGGGTGATGGCGGGGTTCTGCATGCTCTCTAAAAGCTTGTAGCTCCCGCGGCGCGAGGGTGCCATATCACCCTTGACCCACCCTTGCTTCTTTTTTGGCTTGCGAGTGGAGATTGCCAGGTAGTACTTCTCGACTTCACGACTCTCGAACATCCTGCCGAACTCTGCGGCGACCTCAGAGCTTTTTGCGAGTATCACCAAACCCGACGTCATCCTATCTAGCCTATGAACGGGGAAAAGCGCCATACCTGAGAGCTCGCTCATCTGCACCACAAAGCCGGCCTCTTCTTCGGAGTGAAAATTGACACCTGCTTTTTTAGCTGTTATAAAAAATTGATTCGACTCTGCTACTATCACAAAAACTCCTATGGCGCATTATGTTACAATCTACTTATGAAACGACTTATTTTTTTACTCTTGCCGCTTTTTCTTTTCGCCCAAATGTTACAAGTCGGTGACGCTGTTGTACCGATTACCCTCACCTCTCAACATGAAAAAGAGCAAAAATTAAACAGTAATGGCAAATGGGTTGTTACTTGGGATAAAGAGAGCACCCGCCTTGCCAACGAATACTTTGCCAAATTTCACATGCCGCGTAACGTGCAGATGATCGTCGATGTCTCGCAGGTTCCAAGCGGCATCTTCAACCTCTTTGTACTGCCCAATATGCGCAACTATTCACATGCCATTTTGCTTAGCTACGACGAGACCTATAATGCGACCTTGCCCTACCAAGAGGGGTTTGTCACCATTTTAACCATCAAAGAGTCAAAAATTCTCAAGATAGATTTTGCAGAGGATGAAGCGAGCCTCAAAGAGCTTCTAAAATAGCCCCTTAAAGAGTTTACTCGCCTCTTTTTTGATAGCATCACCCGTTTTTGATTTTATCAGCTCTTTTGCGTCAAGCCCAACTTTGGGCTCATCCGTTTTACCCTCTATCGTCACAGTTAGCGGGTACTCGTTTGCCGTAATGGTGATGCGCGAATCGATCTCTTTGGTTTTGGAGTTGAGCTTCGTCTCTTTGGTCACAATGCTTGATTTGTTCGAGCGCAGGTCAAGAAAAGCGACTATCTTCTCTTTGTTGATATTTGCACTCACATTCCCCTTGAATGTCTCTACATAGAGATCGATCTGTGCATATTTTTTGGTCAGGTCTAGCAGCTGATTCTTTGTGAATTTGCCATCTATTAGCATCCCTTTGAAGTCGCCCTTTTGCGCCGCGAGATTATACTTTACCTCACCGTCAAGCGAAGATTTGAAAATTTCAGGATAGATCAGCATATTAAGCAGTCCAAGCGTCTGAACACCTTTGAGTGTTGCGCTAAAATCGTCGTTCAAGAGTTTTGCGTCAAGCTTGCCGCCGGCAATGTTCGAGTGGGCAGTGAACTCTAAATTTTTATCCTTTTTAAACTCGCCATTGGCCGTAATGCCGCCGCGCATATGGCGTTCGGTCACAAAATAGAGCCTATCAAGTGATGGAATTTCAACCCTGTAATCACTTTTTATAGAGCCATCAGCAAGTGTAAAAATCGCACTCTTAATTGCTAAATTCAGCAGATTTGAATTCATATCCACTTTCGTATCAGCCTTACCCTCACCTAACTTCGTAAAGGTTTTTATGGCGTAGAAAGTCTGCGGCATCGGTGATTTGAACTCATAGGTCTTGGTGAGGTAGTGGCTATCAAGCAAGCCGTTAGTGATCTCTGTCTTCACATGCCCTTTTGGATTTTTTGGGTCTGCATCGGTTATTTCACATGCCATATTGAACTTGCCCTCCGTGTAGTGCGGCTGTTTGACCATATAGAGGACTCTGGAAATATCAAGGTTTTGAATGTTCGCTTTGATATTTGCGGGTTTGAACTCTTTGAGTGCTACTTCAAAGGTGGTGTTTGAAGCGGCTACATCGCTTTTGCCCTTTAACAGCAGTGACTCTTTGCCCCCTTTAGCCGTTCCGCTCAATTTGAATGAACCGCGCACGTCGGCGCCGCTGATAGGTTTTAAGAGGGCTAGCTCGGCGATGTCAAGCGCATACTTCACGTCAAGCATCAAAGGCTCTGGCGTTACTTTTCCGGCCGAAGTGAGAGTTGCCAAGTTTGAAAGCAGACCATATTCGTAGGTGACGTCATCCCCTCTTAAGAGTGCATCAAGGCTCATCGTAAAGGTGGTATGCGGGATCGTGATATTAAAATCATCTTTAAGCACTTTTGTATTCAAAAGCGCATTTTTGCTTAGGAGTTTTACGGAGCCGTCAAGCTGATGCGGTGTTATGTTCTTAAAATTCACGTTCAGGTCGATATCTGCGCTTGCGTAAGCTTTTTGTGCCGCCATATTGAGTAGTTCGGCGAGTTTGGCATGTGAAACAGTCGCAATGATAGAGGTGGGCTGCAGTTCCGTAAGCTCGACACGGTAAGCCGTTTCGCTCTTTGCCACGTCGCTTTTGCCATCAACCTCTATGAACTCCATATCCCCCTTTACACTTCCTTCCGTTCTGAAATTCCCGTTTAATGGCATCTTTGCAAGAGTGCTGAGTGATGAAAGCTCTTCTAGCTTCACGCGGTAAGCGACATCAAATGCTTGAGAAAAGAGCGAGTAGTTCCCTTTTATATGGACGGTGTTATTAGCGCTCAGCTCTAAAAGAATCTCGAACGAGCTCATTGAGAGTGAGAATGTACTTAACTTGCTTGGCAGGTTTGTCTGCTGCGCAATTTTTTTCTCGATGATCGGTGCCACGATGCCGTTTCCAAGCGGCGTGAATGCCACAACATAAACCAGACCTAAAATAGCCGCCAATACTCCGCCGATCCACGCTAAAACTTTCATATCAAACACCTTTACTCATATTACTTCCAAAATCTTACATTACTAACTTTAAATAGGCTTTTCACATGCCAATTAAATATTTTAGTCTATGTGACTCAACTATTCTAATAAAATTGACTAAATACACACTTGACATTGTAACACTCAATATGTATAATACACCCATCTTTTAGAAAAAGGAGAATTTTTAGTTTATGGCAAATGAGAACCAAAACGAACTTGAACAAGAGCAGCCTCAAACTAATGAGGATACGAAAGTAGAAGAGAACAACTCGGACGAAGCGGCCACAGAAGCAGCTGCGGTAGAGAACGAGTTTGATCTGCTGCAAAACGAACTTGCAGCGCTTAAAGACAAATATGCACGCGTCCATGCGGATTTTGAGAACATCAAAAAACGTCTGGAGCGTGAGAAATATACGGCGGTCGAATACGCGAACGAGAAGTTTGCAAAAGATATGATCCCGGTACTCGATTCGCTTCAAATGGCAATGGCATCTGCAAATACTGATGCTTCGGCCGAAGAGCTTATCACCAAACTCAAAGAGGGAATTGAACTTACAATCAAACAATTTTTGACCTCTTTGGAGAAACACGGCGTGAAGATGGTAGCGCACGACGAGCCGTTCGATCCGAACATCCACAACGCTATTCAAAGCGTGCCGAGCGATACGGTAGAGAGCGGGCAGATCGTTCAGACCTTCCAGACGGGCTACAAATATAAAGAGCGTCCGCTTCGCGAGGCGATGGTCGTCGTTGCCAACTAGTTATTAGAACGATATTTGGAACAAAGTCCCAAATATCTACGCTAGGCGCTATGCCACTAAAGCACAAAAATGCTTTCGGCATTTTCGTCAAACTGCTGCTTTGCCACTTAGGTGGCAGAAGTAAAAAAAATCTAGCGCTACAATGTCGCTACATTTAAAAAATGTTAAACACTTTACGAGCAAAGCCCGTAAAGCGGCAGGGACAAATCTCCCTACAACCCCCTAAAGCTACCCCTATCTTTCGGATAGGGGAGATGCAGGGTTAATTAATTTAAATAGATAACCAAAAAGGATAAAAAATGAGTAAAGTAATCGGTATAGACTTAGGAACAACAAACTCGTGTGTTGCGGTATTTGAAGGCGGCGAGGCAAAAATCATCCCAAACAAAGAGGGTAAAAACACGACTCCATCAGTCGTAGCATTCACGGACAAAGGTGAGGTTTTAGTAGGTGATCCTGCGAAACGTCAAGCGATCACAAACCCAAACAAAACGATCTCTTCTATCAAGAGAATCATGGGTCTTATGATGAGCGAAGATAAAGCAAAAGAGGCACACAACAAAGTAACATACAACATCGTTGACAAAGACGGTATGGCAGCGGTTAACGTGGACGGCAAAGTTTACACTCCGCAAGAGATCTCTGCGAAGATCCTTAGCAAACTTAAAGAGGATGCAGAGAGCTACCTTGGCGAAAAAGTAACCGACGCGGTCATCACTGTTCCGGCATACTTTAACGATGCGCAAAGAAAAGCGACAAAAGATGCAGGTACTATCGCAGGGCTAAACGTTCTACGTATCATCAATGAGCCGACGGCATCTGCACTTGCATACGGTCTAGAGAAAAAATCTGACGAGAACGTTCTTGTTTACGACCTAGGGGGCGGAACATTCGACGTAACTGTTCTAGAGATCAGTGATGGAACATTCGAAGTTCTCTCGACTGACGGTAACGCATTCTTGGGTGGGGACGACTTTGACAATAAGATCGTCGATTTCTTAAACGCTGAGTTTAAAAACACGCACGGAATCGACCTGAAAAACGACAAGATGGCGCTTCAACGTCTTAAAGATGCGGCTGAAAACGCAAAAAAAGAGCTCTCTAGCTCGACTGAGACGGAGATCAACCTTCCGTTCATCACTATGACGAATGCAGGCCCGCAACACTTGGTGGTAAAACTGACACGTGCAAAATTCGAAGGGATGATCGACACACTTATCGATGAGACGATCACACACATCAAAACTGCTATGAAAGAGGCAGATTTAGATAACAACCAGATCAAAGAGATTATCATGGTCGGTGGTTCTACGCGTGTTCCTAAAGCTCAAGAGCGTGTATCTGCATTCTTTGGCGGTAAAAAACTCAACAAAAGCGTGAACCCGGATGAAGTCGTTGCGGCAGGTGCTGCGATCCAAGGCGGTGTTTTAAGAGGAGATGTTAAAGATGTTCTACTTCTTGACGTTACTCCGCTATCTCTTGGTATCGAGACACTCGGCGGTGTTGCTACGAAGATCATCGAAAAAGGTACGACGATCCCTGTGAAGAAATCTCAAGTATTCTCGACTGCAGAAGACAACCAACCGGCTGTTTCTATCTCGGTTGTTCAAGGTGAGCGCGAGTTCGCAAGAGACAACAAATCACTCGGTCTATTTGAGCTTGGCGATATCCCGGCTGCACCGCGCGGCGTACCGCAGATCGAAGTTACGTTTGACATTGACGCAAACGGTATCTTAACGGTAAGTGCAAAAGACAAAGGTACAGGCAAAGAGCAAACGATCACGATCAGCGGAAGTTCAGGTCTTAGCGAAGAGGAGATCAACAAAATGATCCAAGATGCCGAAGCACACAAAGCTGAGGACTCTAAACGCAAAGAGCTTGTAGATGCTAAAAACCAAGCGGATGCTCTTATTGCACAAACAGAAAAAGCGCTTGCTGAGAGCGGCGACAAGATCGATGCTGCCGAGAAAGCAAAAATCGAAGAGGCTATCGCTGAGCTTAAAGCGACACTCAAAGACGAGAGCGCGACAAAAGAGCAGATCGATGCTAAAGTAAAAACACTCACAGAAGCTAGCCACAAAATGGCAGAGGCAATGTACAAAAAAGAGCAAGGCGGAGCGGAAGCGAACCCGAGTGCCAAAAAGAAAGATGACGACGTCATCGACGCAGAGATCGAGTAATATCGATCTCTCTTTTCACATGCCGAAATTCGGCATGTGAATCCTCTTCAATAGATCCCCACCAATCAACATAAAACCGATACAAAAACCTCTTTAAAGAGCTTAGAATTGATCCAATTTAATTCTAGGAGCATATCATGTTAAAAGATCTACTCTATGGCGGCTTAGGTGCTGCGCTGTTACTCAAAGAGAGAGTTGAGAGCGAAGTCAAAAAGCTTGAAGAGCAAGGCAAAATCAAAACAACCGACGCAAAAAGCTTTTTAGACTCTTTAGAGACCAAAGGCAAAGAGCACGAGCTTCACTTCAAAGAAGAGCTCAAAAATGCGCTTAAAGAGGCTATTGATGAGCTAGGTCTTGCCACAAAAGAGGATTTGGCCAAGCTCAAAGAGGAGCTTGCATAAAAGCGTTTTTAAATAGATGGCGTCTCTACTCGCCATCAAGAGTGCTGAGCGTTTTTATATTCTT
>JACXUD010000068.1 GCA_014764025.1 Campylobacterota bacterium
GCCGAAGAGTCCTCTTTAAAATCATTCACAAAACGTATGGGAATTGAGCTAGATGCGGCAGTCGCGGCACTCAAAGAGAAAAATATCACCCTCGAGTCACCTGAACAGATGCTCAAAGATATCGCAAAGAAAAACGCTCTTTCGCCTCAGCAAATCTACGAGATCATCAAACCAAAAGAGAGCAGTGATACGCCAAAAACATCTCATACCTCCGATGTGCCGTTTTTAGGCCAAAAAACGCTTCAAGAGCTTGCCGATATGGGCAAGATTGATCTGAAAAAATCGTTGCACTATATTAGAGCAAAAGGGTTCGAAGCGACGTCGCAGAGTAAAATGCGAGAGGCGGCAGACGCGCTTGGCACGACGCCGTTTCCACTATACGGGGAGCTGAAAGGATTAAAATAACCCCGCTCTTTTCGGGCTTTTAGAGTGATGTTATTGAGATTTTGCTATAATCCATGACTTTTCAACTTAAGGACTATTTATGGAGTGCGAATTTCCATCGGTTAACTCAAATCATCAAGAAGTTATAGATATTTTTTCAAAAGTTAAGACAATAGCGGTTTTGGGACTCTCACCCGATGCCACGAAGGATAGTCATCGCGTAGCGGCCTATCTCCAGGCACACGGCTACAAGATAGTTCCCGTCTATCCAAAAGAGGAGACGATTTTGGGTGAGAAGGTCTATCGTTCACTAGCAGAGATACCGTTTCCCGTCGATATGGTCGATATCTTCCGCAAACCTGACGCCCTTGACGCCGTGGCAGATGCCTGTATCGCCCGCGGAGACGTCAAGGTCTTTTGGGCGCAAAAAGGGATCGTGAACAATGCGGCGGCACAAAAAGCAAAAGATGCAGGTATGCAGGTTGTTCAAAATATGTGTTCGATGGTTGAGCACAGATCGCTCTAAGGCTGTATGATTGGTAGAACTAAATAAAATCTATGAGGCCAAAGAGCGTATATCCGGTGTCGTGACCAAAACACCTTTTGCTTATGCACCTTTTTTGAGCGAGAAGAGCGGCTGCGAGGTCTATTTGAAAAAAGACAATCTCCAAGTCACGGGTGCTTTTAAAATACGCGGTGCCTATAACAAGATCGCTTCGCTGAGTGACGAACAGCGCGCTTGCGGTGTCGTGGCGGCGAGTGCGGGCAATCATGCGCAGGGTGTTGCACTCTCGGCCTCAAAGTTTGGTATCCGTGCGGTTATCGTCATGCCCGAATCGACACCTCTTACGAAGATCAACGGTGTCAAACACTATGGGGCAGAGGTTATTTTAGCCGGAGGCAACTACGATGAGGCATACGCCTATGCAAAAGAGTACGGATCAAAAAACTCACTCACTTTCGTGCACCCTTTTGAAGACGAAGCGGTCATCGCGGGGCAGGGAACGGTCGCGTTAGAGATACTTGAGGCATGTGAAAGTGTGGATGCGGTCGTTGTGCCTGTGGGTGGCGGCGGACTCATATCGGGTGTGGCGAGTGCCATCAAACAGATAAACAAAAATATCGAAGTGATCGGTGTGAGCGCAAAGGGCGCGCCTGCACTCAAAGAGTCGTTTGAGCTTGGTTATGCGATCGATTCACTCTCAGTGCGCACGATCGCCGACGGTATTGCGGTGCGCGACACCTCACCGATCACGCTTGCGCACATGCTGGGCAGTGTCGATAGAGTCGTAAGCGTGGATGATGAGGAGATTGCAAGTGCTATTCTCTTTTTGCTCGAGCGTCAAAAACTTGTGGTAGAGGGGGCGGGCGCGGTCGGTGTCGCGGCACTTTTGCATAACAAGCTTGAGCATCTCAAGGGCAAAAAGGTCGCTATCGTACTGAGCGGCGGGAATATGGACGTCACACTCCTCTCGGTCATCATCGAGAAGGGTCTGCTCAAATCGGGCAGAAAGATGAAGATAACGGTCACGCTCATCGACAAACCGGGTTCACTCATGCACTTTACCGAGATTTTGCGCGAGCTCAACGCCAATATCGTCCATATCTCCTACGACAGAACGGCTATCTCGCTTGATTACGGCGATGCCAACGTAACGGTGCATATGGAGACCAAAGGCAAAGAGCATCAAGAGCTTATAGAGGCAAGACTTATTCAAGAGGGCTATATAAAGAGTAGATAATGGAACCGATCAAGCGTAAGAATTTTCAAGACCCCATATTAGTAACGAAACTGCTCAGTGACGGAAGGCTTTTGATAGTCGATTCCAATACGACCGTGCGTTATATGGACAAAAATACGCTTGAGATGAATGAAGGCTTCAAGGCCAATATCACGCATATCCGCTACAAGACAAAAGTGGTCGAGTTCAGTCCAAACGGAGAGTTCTTTGCCGTTATGACAAGCGACTGCATGGAGTCTAGGCTCTATAACGCCAAGACAAAAAAGGCTCTTGCAAAGGTGAGCCGTCATCAAGGCGAAGTCTCGTGTGTTGCTATCGATCCTACCGGGCGCTATATGTTCTCCAGCGGTGATGACGGCAAGACGTTCGGGGTCGATATCAACACCGGAAAGCTCGCTTTTACACTGCCGGTTCATGTCGATACCGTCAATGATATCGCTTTTAGCGATAACGGACAATGGGTGGCCACGGCTGGCTACGACAAGAAGATATTGCTCTACAATCTAACGATGATGACTCCAAAGGAGAAGCTAAAGGTACATGCTGCACCGATAACGAAACTTCACTTTTTGAGTAAACATCGTCTCTTTAGCGTCGATAAAAACAACACGGCCATCATCTGGGATATCTACAGCGGCAAGGTGATACACAGACTTCAAGGGGTGCATGACGACGTGACATGCGTTATAAGCGGCAGTGACGACAAGTTTCTCTTTTTAGGCACTCAGCTTGGATACGTACTCTTGTATGAACTTGAAAAGTATGAACAGCTCTCACGAAAATACATAAAGATCAAATCCGCGGTCGTCTCGATGGAGTATGACAAAGAGCTCAATCAGCTGCTTGTGGGTTCGGAGGACGGAGAGCTGCTCTTCTTTGATATCTATACGGGTGAAGCCAAGATCAAAGAGCTTTTAAGCCAAAAGAGATTTGACCAAGTCGAGACGACTGCTCAAGAGAATCCGGTGCTTCTCTATACCGAGACCTATGCACTTTTGGCTACTTTGTGGGAGAAGACGCTTATAAAAGCAAAACATGCGTTAGAGCAAAACGATAAAGAGACGGCTATCAAACTCTTTAAACCCTTTAAAAATATCCCTTCGAAAAACTCCATCATGCAAAAAGTGATCTTGGAGTACGGGGAATATAGCAAATTCGTAGCACTCGCCAAAGGCGGCAAGATCGCACTCGCCTACGGGATGGCGGCATCGCATCCGCTCTATAAAGAGACCAAGATCTATGCCCAGCTGGAGGCGATGTGGCAAAAGAGCTTTGTGTTGGCTCAAAAGTATGTGATAGACCCGCGCGGCGAAGAGAAGGTCAAGGAGATATTGGCGCCATACAGGGGAATAACCGAGAAGACGAAGTTGATCCAAGATATGCTTACCCAAGGTGAGGTCTATAAGCGTTTTAGGGTCGCCATCTCTCAAAAAGAGTATAAGATCGCTTTTGAGCTTATAAAACAGCATCCCTTTTTAAAAGAGTTTCCGGACTATACGGCGCTTATAAATTACGGCGATAAGCTCTACATCAAATCTCAAGAGCTCATCAAAGCCGGTGAGACGCACGCCGCAATAAAGATCTTGCGCGTTTTGGTGGACTTCAGCGACTTTACGAACGAAGCGCGTGAGTTGGTCGTAGAGATCGAGTTCAGACAGCGCTTTTTCAATGCGATCGAAGATAAAGATTTCGCCACCGCATACGATATCATGGCCCGTTACGATGATCTGCTCGCTACGCCTGATGGCCAAAAACTGCAAAATGCATGGAACAAAGATCTCACCGATGCCAATAGAGCCGCGATCGAGGGCAACGTGAAAGAGGTGAGTCAGATTTTAGATAAGTATATGAGTATCAGTTCGAAAAACAGAGCCCTGGCTACGGTCTATTCTCTGTGCTATCTAACTCAGCTAGAGCGTGCGGTCAAAGCGAAGCGCGACCGTTTCGAAATAGAAAACGGCATCAAAAACTTTGTGCTTGCTTTTGGGCTTACCGACAACATAGAGAACTTTATTCAAATCTTCAAACACTACTACAAAGAGTCTAAGCTCAATATCGAACTTCTCACCAAAGGTTCCATAAAGATGTGGCGCCCTTCGATGATCGTCGATTCTATCTTAGATTAGCATTTAGCTCTTCGTTTTAACCTAATATATAGCTCTTCTTGAATATAATTGGCGAATTTTTCAGATACAGATTATTAGAGGAGACTTCTCATGCAAATTAGCGGTGCACAGATGGTCATTGAAGCGCTTATCGCAGAGGGTGTAGATACCGTTTTCGGTTATCCGGGCGGAGCTATTATGAATGTTTATGATGAGATATATAAACAAGATAAATTCCACCATATTTTAACTCGTCATGAACAAGCGGCCGTCCATGCCGCAGAGGGTTATGCCAAGGCCAGCGGTAAGGTCGGCGTTGCAATGATCACGAGCGGCCCGGGCTTTACGAATGCGGTAACGGGTCTGGCAGACGCTTACATGGACTCCATTCCGCTTGTCGTCATCAGCGGTCAGGTCCCTATGAGTCTCATCGGAACGGATGCATTCCAAGAGATCGATGCGGTGGGTATCAGCAGAAGCTGTACAAAACACAACTATTTGGTCACGACTGCGGCCGATCTTCCGCGCATACTCAAAGAGGCCTTCTATATCGCTTCTTCCGGGCGTCCTGGGCCTGTTCATGTCGATATCCCTAAAGACGTTACGGCTCAGATCGCAGAGTTTGACTACTCTAAACCGGTCGATATCGAGACATATAAGCCAAATACAAAGGGTAATACTCGTCAGATCAAAAAAGCGATGGAGGCGATCGCTTCCGCACGTCGTCCGCTCTTTTATCTAGGCGGCGGTGTTGTGAGCTCGAATGCGGCCTATGATGTTCGCGAGCTTGTAAAACGTACTGGTATCCCTGCGGTTGAGACCTTTATGGCACGCGGTACGCTTCGCTATGATGACCCGCATCTTATCTCGATGCTCGGTATGCACGGTTCATACGCTGCAAATATGGCGATGAGCGAAACCGATCTTGTTATCGCACTCGGTGCTCGTTTTGACGACCGTGTTACGGGAAAACTCTCCGAATTCGCAAAGAACGCAGAGGTGATTCATGTCGATATCGACCCTGCATCTATCTCTAAGCTTGTGAATGCGCACTATCCGATCGTCGGCGATGTGAAGAACGTCGTTTTAGAGATGATCGAGATGAGCTCTATCGTCAATCCTGAGCGTTATGAGGGGTGGAGAGAGACGATCAGCAATTTTGACGAGCTTCATCCGCTAACCTTCCATGAGGACAGCGAACGCATCAAGCCTCAATGGGTCATCAAACGCATCGGCGAGTTGCTTGGCGATGATGCCAATATCTCCACAGACGTCGGGCAGCATCAGATGTGGTCTGCACAGTTCTATCCGTTCACGCGTCCGCGCCAATGGGTGAGTTCGGGCGGTCTTGGGACAATGGGCTTTGGTTTCCCGGCAGCGCTTGGCGTAAAAGTCGCGGCACCTGAGAAGGTGAGCATCAACGTTACGGGGGATGGTTCAATCCTTATGAACATCCAAGAGCTGATGACGGCGGTAGAGAAGAAACTGCCGGTCATCAACGTTATCTTGAACAACAACTTCTTGGGAATGGTTCGTCAGTGGCAGACGCTCTTTTATGACAAACGCCATAGTGAGACCGACCTCTCGATGCAGCCGGATTTCGTAAAAGTGGCAGAGGCATTCGGCGGTATCGGATATAGAGTAACGACAAAAGATGAGTTTGACGCCGCGCTCAAAGATGCGGTAGCTAAAAACGTGGTCGCGATCATCGACGTAGTGGTTGATAGATTAGAGAACGTTATGCCGATGGTTCCGGCCGGCGGAAGTCTGTTTAATATGATGCTTTTAGAGAAAAAGGAGAAAAAATAATGGAAATCAGTGAAAGACGAGTCATCTCTGTTATCGTTGTCAACGAAGCGAGTGTTCTATCACGTATCACAGACCTTTTCTCGGCTCGCGGCTACAATATTACATCATTGACGGTTGCTCCTATTCCCGATAGCAAATATTCACGTTTGACGATCGTTACGTCGGGTTCTGTACGTGTAGTCGAACAGATAACCAAACAGCTTCATAAATTGATCCCTGTTTATAAGGTCTATGAACATGCTGACCTTGTCGAGAAAGAGATGGCACTTGTGAAGTTCCCTATAACTGAGAACTTAAGCGATATCAGTGCACTATGCGGTGCATATAACGGCAAGATCGTCAATGTAGGCAACGGTGTCATTATCACGATGGTTGCCGATGAACCGCGCCGTGTCGATCACTATCTTGATGCGATCAAGCGCTATAATCCAAAAGAGATCGTACGAAGCGGTGCCGTAGCACTCGAGAGATAGTCGATGCTGCTCAGTCACATCGCTTCAGCGTTAAATCTTCCATTTGCAGGAGAGGATATCGAACTCCTCTCTATGAATGAACTCTCGCTTGCTTCATCAGATCAACTAACATTCGCGGTCAATAAAAAGTATGCTGCTGAACTCTCAAATTCACATGCCAAAGCCTTTATAATCTCACCTGAGCTTATTGAGTCTCTCCCAAAAAACTCCTCATATATCGTAAGTGACAACGTTTCATTGAGCATGGCCTATGCTACAAAACTTTTCGCTCCAAAGCCGATCGATTTTCATCTTTCACATGCCATAATCGGCGAGGGGAGTTATGTTGATGCCAAAGCAACGGTTGAAAATGGAGCGATTGTAGGTGAGAATGTCACGATTATGGCGGGTGCTTATGTCGGCTCATCTGCACGTATCGGCGATAACACGATCATATACCCGAATGTGACGATCTACAGAGATTGTGTAATTGGCAATAACTGCATTATCCATGCAGGCTCAGTCATCGGTGCTGATGGCTTTGGCTTTGCGCATACGAAAGACGGTAGACACATCAAGATATATCAAAACGGCAATACGGTCATTGAAGACGATGTAGAGATCGGTGCGAACTGTGCAATAGATAGAGCAGTTTTTAACTCGACGATAATCAGAAGGGGAACAAAGCTGGATAACTTTATCCATATCGCGCACAACTGCGAGATCGGAGAGCACTCGCTATTCGTCGCCCAAAGCGGTGTAGGGGGTTCTACGAAACTAGGGCATCACTGTGTCGTAAGCGGGCAGAGCGCCTTTAGCGATCATCTTGATATCGCTCCTCTCTCTACATTCACTGCGCGAAGCGGTGTGACAAAGAGTATCAAAGAGAGCGGCGGTACCTATAGCGGTTACCCGCTCATGGAACATCGAGAGTGGAGACGACTACAGTCGAAAATTGCAAAATTAAACTCATAAGGAGCATATTATGGATTTAAAAGAGATAGCAAAGATAATCGGTGCCGAATATAACGGCGAGAGTATAGAGATCACTCGTATGAACACGCTTAAAGAGGCGACGCAAAGCGAGCTCTCATTTGTCTCAAATGCAAAATATATTAAAGATCTATCGACTTCACATGCCAAAGCGATCATTGTAGATGCTAAGACAAAAGATGCCGTTCCGGCAAACTCCGTAGCATTGGTCGTTGAGAACCCATACTACCAAATGGCCGTGATAAGCAGATATTTCGCACCCGTAATCGAGGATGAGAGCCTAGCTGAACCTATGATAGGCGAAGGAAGTAGAATAGCTCCAAGTGCCGTGATAGCAAAAGGTGCAAAGGTCGGCAAGAACTGTACGATCATGGCCAATGTCTATATCGGCAGCAATGCCGAAGTGGGTGATAATACGGTTCTATACCCAAATGTCGTAGTGTATCGCGATTGCAAGATCGGCAGTGATTGTATGATACATGCCAATACGACCATCGGAAGTGACGGTTTTGGATTTGCGACGAACAGAATGGGCGAACATAAGAAGATTTATCAAAACGGTAATGTCGTCATAGAGGATGATGTGGAGATAGGAAGTTCTACGACCATCGATCGCGCCGCATTCGGTACGACGTTTATTAAAAAGGGAGTCCGTATCGACAACCTTGTCCAAGTGGGTCATAACTGCGTCATCGGCGAGTACTCTGTTCTTGTGGCGCAGTCGGGAATATCGGGTTCTACGACAATGGGGCGCAATGTCGTCATGGGCGGTCAGAGCGCGACGGCAGGGCATTTGGAAATTGCTCCCTTTACCACGATGGCGGCACGCAGCGGAGTGACGAAGAGCATCAAGCAAAGCGGCTTAATATTCGCTGGTTTTCCATTGATGGAGCATAAATTATGGCTCAAACTTCAGGGTAAAATCGCTAGACTAATCAAAACTGAACAGTAAGGATTTATATATGGCAACTACAATACCATTAAGCGGGACAAAAAAAGGCGTTATCTCTGTGACGAAGATTGATGAGCCATACGGTGCAGGGAGTGCTACGGTTGCAAGCATAGGGATTTCATTGGTCGGCAATGCGAACGAGCCTGAGTGGAAGGTGCATATCCCTCTTGATAATCTTGATGCGGTAATAGAGGCGCTTCAAGCTCTAAAATAGATTCTTCTTTTTCACATGCCGAAACGATTTTGGCATGTGAATGATAAAAGCGTGAATTACGCTTTTAACTCTGCAACGAAATCAGCGATTCTTCTGATCCCTTCGCGGATGCTCTCGATATCTGTCGCAAAACTAAATCTGAAATAGCCTTCCGAACCAAAGCCGACACCCGGAACAAGTGCGACGCCTTTTGATTCAAGAAGTTTTTTACAAAACTCCATAGAGTCGTTGCTGACCGCTTTGATATTTACAAAAAGATAAAAAGCACCGTCAGGTTTAACGACACTTAGTCCATCTATTGCATTGAAAAGTTCAACAGCCTCGTCACGGCGAGCTTTGAATGCTTGACGCATCATCTCTACATCGGCGTCTGCACTGCCGTCAAGCCCCGT
>JACXUD010000069.1 GCA_014764025.1 Campylobacterota bacterium
GTGTTAATTCTTATGTTCAAATTAAAACTTATGAATAATAGGGATTTGTAAGTATTTTGCAATTTGCCTATAATACGCAGATGACTCTATAAGGTTCTTAATGCAGATTTCAAACACGACAAAAATGACTCTTCTACTTCTTTCGATGCTGAGCGTTATGTCAAACGTCGCTATCATCACCTCTTTGCCGCATCTGAGGGATCATTTTTTAGACGTTGAGAGTATCGATTTTCTTTCGCGTCTCATGATTACGCTCCCTTCACTCTCTATAGCGATCCTCTCTCCGTTTCTAGGCCATTTGCTCAATCGCTTCTCTAAAAAAAGCGCCCTTATTTTCGCTCTTTTGTTCTTTAGCGTAACGGGGAGTGCCGGATTGTACGTAGTGGGTATCGATGCACTTTTGATGTCGCGTTTCATGTTCGGTATCGCCGTGGCGATGCTTATGATCCTCACTACGGCGCTTGTCGGGGATTACTTCAGCCAAGAGGAGCGTCACAAATATATGGGCTTGCAGAGTGCTTTTACTTCGCTTGGGGGATTGCTATTTTTGGTGGGCGGGGGATTGCTCAGCGATATAGACTGGCGTTACCCGTTTGGGGTCTATCTTGTGGGAGTGTTGTATATACCGCTGGTAAAACTCTTTATCAAAGAGCCCGATTCACATGCCAAGATGCAAACAAGCGATGGGCCTGCTTCACTTGGTAAAATCTATTTTCTAGCCTTTTTATTGATGCTTGTCTTTTATATCCTGCCGACTCAGATGCCCTTTTTGATGATCCAGCACTTTGGCGCCAGCGGTGCGCTGACGGGCTCTATTATCGCGACCGCCTTTGTCTTTAACGCACTAGGGGCGATGAGCTTCTCAAGGCTCAAGAAACGTTTTGAGTTTAAGCATATCTATTTCATTGGAATGAGCATAGTAGGGGTTGGATTTTTGCTGATCGGTTTGGTGCAGGATGTGCACTACTTCTTCTTGACTTCTCCGATCCTCGGTTTTGGAGGCGGTATCTTGATGACCAATATCGTGGCATGGATGCTCAGCCAAAGCGAGGCCAAAACTCGTGTGAAGTCATCCGGCTACCTTACAAGCGCGCTCTTCTTCGGGCAGTTCGCTTCGCCCGTGGTCTTCTATCCGATAGTGGCAGTCGTGGGCGTGCAGAACTTCTTTGAGGTTGTAGGAGGTTTGATTGTTCTTGTTTTGGTCGGCCTGAAAGTAAGCAAAAGAGTCTAGGTTCGGCATGTGAATTCACATGCCAAATCGCTAGAGGTTCTCGATCATTCTCAGTAATTCATCAGGTTTATTGGAGTTTTTGATCGCATTCTCTTTGGAGATGATACGTTTTTGAAGCAGATCAAGGATGACTTGCGTCTGCGTCGTCATGTGGGTCTCTTTTTGGTTTATCTGCATCTGCGAGTAGATCTGATGCACCTTATCCTCGCGGATAAGGTTTGAGATGGCAGGATTGGAGATGAGGATCTCTTGCGTTGCTACCTTGCCCCCACCCACGCGAGGGATAAGCGACTGTGAGATGACCGCTACCAAAGAAGATGCAAGCTGTGCACGCACCTGGGCTTGCTCCGGGCCGTCAAAGACGTCGATGATACGATTGATCGTCGAGGGTGCGGAGTTGGTGTGAAGCGTTCCAAAGACCAAGTGCCCCGTCTCTGCTGCCGTAAGAGCCGCGCCGATCGTCTCGGCATCACGCATCTCCCCGATCAAGATAACGTCGGGGTCTTGACGAAGCGAGTATTTGAGTGCCGCGGCGAATGATTTGGTATCGCTGCCTACGTCACGCTGCGAGAAGAGTGATTTGATGTTTTTGTGTACGAACTCTACGGGGTCTTCAATGGTGATGATATGACGACGTTCTGTGAGGTTGATCTCATGCAGCATCGAAGCGAGCGTGGTTGATTTACCGCTTCCCGTAGGGCCCGTGACTAGGATGAGCCCCTTCTCTTTTTTGATGAGCTCTTTGAAGATAGGCGGAGAGTTGAAGGCTTCGAGTGTCGGGATCTCCAGCGGGATCATACGAAATGCACAGGCGATACCGCCGATAGTACGGTAGTAGTTGGCACGAAAACGCCCGATGTTCTCTAGCTCGAAACTAAAGTCGAGCTCTAGATGATCTTCGAAGTGTTTCTTCTGCTTGTCCTCGATGAGCGAGTAGGCCATAGACTCTACGTCTTTTGATGAAAGTACGGGGAGGTTAAGCGGACGCAGCTCTTTGTCGATACGGATCTGCGGTTCGCTGCCTACGACGAGGTGCAGGTCTGATGAACCGTATGCAAGCACGCTTTTAAGCAGCTTTTTAATATCTATTGCCTTTTTCTCTTGGATCTCTTCGCTCATAAAAATAGCTCCTTGTATAGATTTTCGTTATAACCTGCCAGAGTGATCTTCCCTGTTTCGATCACGGGTCGTTTAATAAGTCTATTCTCTTTGACCAACCACTCTCTTTTGCCCCTCTCATCCAATGAGAGCTCTTTGAGCCCTAAGCTCCTATAGGTGGTGCTTTTGGCGTTGAAAAGCTCATCAACGGTGATTTTTTCTAGCCATCTGTCAATATCTTGAGAAGATGGCGGTGTCGTATCGAAGTCAATAAAAGTGTATGAGACGGCATGTGAATTGAAAAACTTCAGTGCTTTTTTGACCGAATCGCAGTTCTTTATGCCATAAACTCGAAGCATGACTACTCGATGATCTTCGGTACGATAAAGAAGTGGTCGGCACTTTGGGGTGCATGTTTGATGATGTCGTCATTGATCTTTGTGTCGCACGCAGGCTTGTCTTCACGCATGAACGTCGCCGCATCACTCATAGAGAACTTATCATCCACGCCGTCCGTATTGAGTTCATTGAGGTTGTCAACGAAGTTAAGGATCTCCGAGAGTTGCCCGATAACTTCGGCTCTCTTCTCATCGGCTATTTTAAGATGAGAGAGTTTTTCTAATCGGTTTAGTAGTGTGTCATCGACTTGCATAATATTCCTTGATCTGTTTTTGGTCAAGATTGTAACAAAAAAAAGGTCTTAGTTTGATGAAACTTTAACAAAGGTTAGGGTAGGATACCAAAATTTTATACTATCTATGAGGGTTTTATCGTGAGTTTAAAAGAGAATATAGGGCTTGTCAAAGAGGAGCTGAACTCCGAAGAGAAGTTCTTTGAGACGGCCGTCGTCACTGAACGTTTTGTGAAAAAATATAAAAATCTTCTTATCGGAGGTGCTATAGGTATCGCATTCGTCATCTCTGCGAATATCGCCTACGACCTTAATGAAGCGAACCGCATCGAAGAGGCGAATAGAGCCTTTTTAGCGCTCAAAGCCAGTCCAAACGATGCGATCGAGATAGAGAAGCTCAAAAACAGCAGCAGCGAACTCTACGACCTATGGCGCTATTCACGTGCTATCGCCGCAAAAGATACCAAAACACTAACCGAGCTTCAATCATCCAAAGCGATGCTTGTAGCTGATTTGGCAAGCTACGAGGCAAGTGCCGGCGATGCCAAAAAGATCCAAGAGTATGCCGCGAAAGAGGGTGCGATTTATAAAGAGCTGGCAGCCATCGAGAGCGCTATCGTACTTTTGGATGAGAAGAGAGTCGATGAAGCGCATAAACTGCTAGCCGCGATCAGTGAAGAGTCACCGATGAAAAAAGTGGCGCAAGCGCTGATGCACTACGGAGTGAAGTAGCCGTGCGGATAGTAAGCTTCGTCGCCGCGGCACTTTTGCTCCTTCTTTCGGGGTGTAGTTCAAAACAGTATTACAAACCAAAAGAGGTAGCCGGAGAGTGGGAGAAGAGAGGTGATGTAAAAGAGTCGATCATAGACTCCACGCATGAGATCGCACTGCTTGAAGATAGAAGAGTCCTTGTAGAGGGGGGCGAGCTTAATGTTACCGTCTCGCAAGGCGAGAGAGTCGTAGGATATAGCGACGGATGGGTCATCACTACGAGTATGGACGGAAACCTGACGCTTCGTTTGGGTCAAGATGCCAATCTGAGCGAATCTTTTGAACTAAAAAAGACGATTGCCGCTGCTACGGTCAAGGGCGATATACTCGCCGTACTCTTTGCGAATAACGAGATGGCGCTCTATGCGATCAGCACCAAAGAGCTCCTCTTTAAAGAGCAGGGCAATGCACCGGTTATCATTAATGCAAAGACGCAAAATCCCTACTTTATGAACGACCTTGTTCTCTTCTTTACGCTTGACGGCAAGGTTTCGATCGTTAACTCGACGATCAAGAAGAGGCTTCGTACCGTTATCGTAAGCTCTGAAACGCACTTTAACAACATCATCTCGTTCGGTATCGTCGATAACACGATCATCGCTACGTCGGGCTATTCGCTTCTTTCTCTAGCGGCAAAAGAGCTGCGTGCCAAATACGAAGTGCGATGTGCTGCTTACAAGGGCGATACGATCTTCATCGCTTCCAAGCAAGGCGAGATCGTGGCTCTGAGTGCAGATATGCAGGTCAAAGCCAAGCTGAAGTTTCCGTTCGCCCATTTTTTAGGGATGTTAGCAACGGATGAGAAGCTCTACGCACTTGAAAAGGAGGGGTACCTTATCGAGATGCCGCTTGACTTGAGTACATCGAACGTCTATGAGGCAAGCGTGGATGAAGGGTATCTCTTCATGAGCAGGGATAGATTCTATATCGATGATGAGTACATCTCGCTTCAGTAACGAACTAGAGGCCTTTTTAGAGTACATCACCGTCACAAAGGCGTTAAGCAAAAAGAGCATAGAGGCCTATCGAGGTGATCTGGTTCAGATCGAGGCCGATTTCGGAGCACCGATCATCCGCCTTGAGACCAAGGATGTGCTTACGCTTCTTGGCGCTTACAAAAACAAAAGAACGCTTAACCGCAAACTCTCGACGCTCAACTCCTTTTTTGAATTTTGCTACAAAAGCCACTTTGCATCCACAAAAAAAGAGATGCAGCTCTCCAAGATCCCGAAACTTTTACCGAAGTTTTTAAGTTATGAGAGCATAAAGAGTGCACTCGACACGATAGATTGTTCAAAATGGAACGGGGCGAGAGACTATGCGCTTATCCTCTTTTTATACGCTTCGGGAACACGTATCAGCGAATGTTTAAGCGTTAAAAGAGAGGATATCGAAGGGGAGTGGCTTCGCGTGCGCCATGCGAAAGGGGAAAAAGAGCGTTTTGTTCCCATTGCGGCTTCTGCACTCAAGGCACTCAAGCGCTATTTGGATATGTTTGATAAAGAGCATGAGTATCTGTGGTGCAACTATAAAGGCGACCCCCTTAGTCGCATATCGGCCTATAAGATCACGCAGAGGTATCTGGGCGTCTCGCCGCACGTCTTGCGTCACTCTTATGCCACTTCGCTTATCGCCGGCGGAGCGGATCTGCGCGTGGTTCAAGAGCTTTTAGGGCACGCTTCGCTTTTGACCACGCAGTTCTATACCCATATTCAAAAACAAGATCTCAAAGAGACCGTCGAGGTGTGTCACCCGATGGCATAAAGGAGCCGACATGAAAACGATCGAAGATTCGATACTTACTATTTCACATGCCAAATTCAGTGCAAAGATTCTGCTTCAAGGTGCTCAGATAATCGAGTTTACACCTAAGGATGGGAAGAATATCTTTTGGCATGTGAATATGGAGCACTTTCACATGCAAAAGCCGTTTCGCGGCGGCGTACCGATATGCTGGCCGTGGTTTGGAAAATCCGCCTCTCCTTCACACGGATTTGCACGTATCAGCGAGTGGACTTTAGCGGCGTACAGCGAGAGCGAGGAGGGTGTCTATATCCAATTTACCCTCAATGATAGCGAGGCAACGAGAGCATTGTGGAATCATGCCTTCGGTCTGCGACTAGAGATGAGGCTAGGAGAGAGATGCGATTTGATGCTTCATATCGATGCCGATGTTCCGACAACGGGGGCGCTGCATAGCTACTTTGCCGTGGAGAGTATAGAAGAGTGCTCTATTGAGGGGTTGGGTGAGAGCTATTACGACTCTCTCAACGACTCAAAATTGACAAAAGAGGAGAGTCGGCATGTGAAAATCACGGCAGAGACCGACAGAATCTATAACAGACCTGACTCTTTGAACACGATCAACAGAGGCACTCGCGAGAGGATAGTTATAAAACATCACGGTGCAAGCGACGTAGTGCTTTGGAATCCGTGGTATGAGGGAGCAGAGGCCTTTTGGGATATGGAGTCGGCGGATGCCTCAAAGATGCTCTGCGTAGAGAGCGCGAGGATCAACAAGCCATTTGAGCCTCGATCTAGCTTGGGTGTAAGTATAGAAAGTGTCAAGAGAGCACAAGTGATCAGCGAAACGAGATTGGATAACTCGATCTTTTCGATCCCGTTTTGGAGATCGCTCTTGTTCATACAGAACAAGTGGCATCAGCACGGAGTGCTTCTGCATACCCTGCGCGTTCTTTGGTATGTATTGAAGCATAGGGAGCCGCGTTTTATCGCAGCCGCGCTTTTGCACGATATCGGAAAGCCGTTCGTAGCCTTTGTGAAAGATGAAGAGGATGCTCTTCACGGCGAGTATAGCTTTACCGACCATGAAGAGAGAAGCTATCAAATAATCAAAAATTGGCCATTCATAAGCGAATACACTAAGCAGATAGTCCGCTATCACTACCTAATACGCGATATCAAAAAGTCAAAATCCGAAGATCACGAGCGCTATGTGATGAAAGAGAGGATCTGGGAGAGTTTGGATGATGAGATGCATCACGATCTACAGCGCTTTTTACGATATGATGACCTTGGAAAGGGAAAAAAGAGAAGATAAAGTAAAGAGGTAATACAATCTCTTTTGAATTCTCATGAGGTGTTTTTATGAAAAAAATGCTTTTGCTCTTTGGCTTGTGTGGTGCATTATCTGCCGATTTTACGCTTGAGTTTGATTTTGACGGGTTTAAAAACAGCTTCTATTACAAGAGTGATCAAGCAGCAAAACTCGAGATCTACGACGGTACGAATCGATCATATCTCTATCGGGTCGGCAAAAAGAGCTACATGCTGCAATATGCCGCAAAAAAAGCCTATTATGTGGATATGGATGAGATGCGGGCCCTTATGAACGCCCAAAACGAGTCGCCTTACTCCGGCGATCTTCATGAGATAGAGAATATTGCCAAACCCAAAGTACTTAAAAGAGGCAAAAAGATCAACTTTGCAGGCGTAAAAGCCGAAGAGTGGATTGTTGAAGAGAATGATTTGATGAGCGGCGAGAGACGCAAAATCAGTATGGTACTGAGCAATCAAAAGGATCTCGTAGAGGCTATGGAGAAGTTTAGCGAAATGCTCAATCTTCTCAATTCCGACGGAGGGTTTGATGCTATGTCGATCGATGGTTACTACGTCATTGCCTCTGAGGGCATGAAACTGCTCTCATTCTCCAAAGAGAGTATCGACGACGAGAAGCTTTTGATACCTAAAGATGCCCTCAAAAGCGACATGGCGACAATCGGAAAAATGATGATGGTTGATGAGAAGTAAGTTAGAATAAACAAAATGCTTTAAATTTTTAGTTTGTTTTTTCAAATAAACTATCATGAAATATCGCTTTTTGTATAAATTGAAGAGTTTGAGAAATCAAACAATTTAAGAAAAAAAACTATTTGGAGCGTGAAGATGTTGAAGAGAATGATTCCTCTTTTTGTCGTTGTTGGGATCGTAATAGCGATCGTACTTCTCTTTTTCTCACTCGCTACGACCAAAAGAATGGTGGTGATTAAAGAGGGCAACTTGCAAAAAATCCCTTTAGAGATCACGCTTCATCTCTATCAAGATAGTGATTGCGGCATGGTCATAGAGTCGCTCGATTACGCGTCGCAAGTGGTCGCGCCCGATGGCAAGACCTGGTTCTTTCACGACCACGGCGGTTTCGTGAACTGGCTTAAAGATAAGAGCTTCGAGCAAGAGGCTACCATCTGGGTCATGAGCCGCGATACCCATCGCTGGATAGACGCACGAAGGGCAACCTACTCACAAAACGAGATAACGCCTATGGGATACGGCTTTGGAGCTTATGAGAAGCCTAAAGAGAATAGTATAGATTTTGAAACGATGCGATTAAGGGTACTCCACGGCGAGACGCTTAACAATCCTCTGATTCGCAAACAGATATTGGGGGAGTAATGGAAAACATAAATTGGCTTTCGATACTCAGCATCGCTTTTTTGGGCTCATTTGGCCACTGTATAGGGATGTGCGGCGGGATAGTGCTTGCCTACTCGAATATCAAAATCGACTCTCAAAACTCTAAGCTTCTCCAAAGCCTCTCGCATCTGCTCTATTCGCTAGGGAGGGTTTTGACCTACACCGTACTTGGCGCGATCTTTGGAGCACTCGGAGGCGTCGTCGTATTCAATAACCTCTCCAACGGTATATTGCTTATCGTTGCGGGCATCGTGATGATATTGGCGGGTCTTTCGCTCCTTGGAAAGATCAAGTTCTTAACCGTTATCGAACACTCTTTCTCCTCCTCAAAGTTCTATAAAGAGCGTTTTTGTGCGGTGCTCAATTCAAAATCCAATCTCAGCTTCTTTATCTTGGGTATGCTCAACGGCCTTTTACCGTGCGGTTTCGTCTATTTCTTCGCCATTACGGCCGCTAGTACCGCCGACCCTCTCTACGGTGCATTGGTCATGTTTCTTTTTGGCATCAGTACGATCCCGGCTATGTTCGGGCTTGGCTTTTTAACGTCGCTTTCACGCAAGATAGGCTTTAGAAATCTGATGATGAGCCTCTCTTCGGTGGCGGTCATACTCTACGGCACATATACGCTCTATAACGGGTATGAGTATATTCAAAATCCGCAAAAGACTCTGCGTGATTGTCACGGCTGATACTAGGCTTTAATAAAGAGCACCCATTTAAAATATTTATAGGGCACCTCTAAAAACTCTACGTGCGATTTTAGAAGGAGCAATTTTTACTCTATTTATAGGAGGGGCTCGCACCTCCTAGCCAAAGCTAAGAGGA
>JACXUD010000297.1 GCA_014764025.1 Campylobacterota bacterium
TGTAAGATAACAACGGATACGAAAAATATGAAGATGAGAGAAGAGAGTGACTCGGTGACTCTGAACTTTGCAAACAATACAAAGGCGCGCGTGAATGTCGAATGCGAATAATAATCAATATGACCCCTATATGCGTGAAGAGCGCGTATTCGTAGCGACCTATAAAGAGATTATTATCGGTTTTGTCGTCTTCGCGACGATCCTCTTCTTGCTCTATCCCAAAGATATGCTCAAAGAGCAGATCATGAACGAGAGAGCCAACTATGACCTGAGCATGCTCTATCTCAAAAATCTCTTAAAGCATGACCCCGAGAATGAGTCTTTGATGATGATGATGGCATCAAAGAGTGCTGCAGGAGGCAAAAGAGATTTGGCACTGCGTTTGCTAGAGCTTTTGATAGAGAGTCCGGATGAGACGACGAGAAGAGAGGCCTATCTGCTCTCTTACCAGCTCAACAAAGAGGAGTACTTCTACACCGATGACGAGGATGTGCGTCAAAAGGTTTTTGCAAAGCTGCAATCGCTTTTCGTCGCTATCTTTATCAACAGATACTATGATCAAGAGCAGCTTTATAAAAACTATGAAGAGGCGGTATTTATAAAGAATGATCGGCTGAGCTACTACTTCTTAAGTGAAATCATTAAAAGGGATCAGCGTGATATAACACTTTTGGAGAGTGCCTACTATTTGTCGAATAAGCTAAGTAGAGAGTATGAAGCGCTCAACTATCTCCATCTACTTCAAAAGTACGATCGCGAAAATAGAAATAAGTGGCTCTTGGCGGAGTACTATCTTATGATCGATAAGCGCCATTTCGATCGTGCTAAAGAGTTTTTAAGAGAGCTCTCAAGAACTTCGACCTTCTGGAGCGAACACTTCGGTGCTTTCTTGCTTTCGCAAAAGGAGTATGTGGCAGCATCGGACATCTATGTCAACTTGATGCACAGGGCCGATTATGCCAACCAGAAGGTCTATTTCAAAAAAGCGGTTGATGCACTGCGAGCAGGTGCACAGCTTAAACAAGCAGCTAATATAGCCGGAGAATATGAGAGCCGTTTTATCGGTGACTCTAGCTTAAGGAGGTACATATTAAAAGTCTATATAGAGTGCGGAGATTTAAAGCGAGCGACGAATCTCTCGAAAAGAATATTGAACGGCAGGTAGATATATGAAAAAGATACTTCTCTATTTGCTTAGCGCCGTGGCTCTTTTTGCGTTAGATGAAAAGAGCTGTTTTACCATACAGCTTCTCAGCAAAGATAAAACCTATGAGAACTACACCTCTTTGGAGAATTTGCAGTTTGCCGAGAAGTGTAAAATTATTGAGATAGGAGAGAGCTATGCGCTTCGCTGCGGCTGCTACGCAGAGTATGATTTCGCCGATGTCGTACTCCCTTATGTACTGAAAGACTACCCGAATGCCTTCATCGCGATTGCCAAAAAAGATAGTTTTACCTTAGCGACGAAACCGCAAAAACCTCAAGTACCGCAAACGCCCATGGCGGTAAAAGAGGAGGCTAAAAAAGAGGACGCGAATAAAACGGCGCCGCTGGTTCCGGTAGTAGAAGCAGCAACGACTCCTTTAGTAAGAGAGCCTCAAGAGCCTCAGAAGAAAATAGCCGCAGCGCCCGTTGCGGTAGTGCCC